>JBAXNF010000022.1:0-17461 GCA_037133935.1 bacterium | reverse complement strand
AGCTGATGCTTATCGGGCGAGCTCGCTCCGCCCCCTGAGAGGTCGGCTCCCGAGCAGAAATCACCACTTGCCCCGGTGAGCACTACAACACGGTCTGCGGCGCTTTGGCCAATTTCATGGAAGTTTGCGAGGAGTTCATTCCACATCACTTGGTTAATAGCGTTCTTTCGCTCTGGGCGATTGAGTGTGATGCTGACGACGCCAGCGGAGCGTGTGACTTCAATAGTTTCAAATGTGTTGGATGACATGTCTTAACGATACATAATGTGGAAGTGGGATTTGACTCAACACGCAAACAAGTACGGCGAAAGACCGACATTCTTTTTGTATTCTGTGCCGTCGTTGGCGCATTTGCGCTCGTGGCGTGGGCCGCGTTCGGCTAGCGCCACTTGCTATGTGGGACGGCGCCTTCGGGCCAATTGAGGTGCGGCGCATACAGCCCTACCAGGCACTCAAGGCCTACATCTGCCCTGGGTGCAACCGCGATATTCCCGCACGTACTGGGCACTACGTAGCCGTCCCCACGCAAGAGCCCGACCTGCGCAGGCACTGGCACTACAGCTGCTGGGACCGCCGCTCCTTCAAAAAGCATTAGGTAGAACTTCAACACGAGTTCCAACAATGCACACAAGGTCGAAGCGCAATTGCCAATAGGCGATGTTGTTTGCCCGTGCCCACTGCGCCCCAGCACGACGCACGGTACGTTGCTTGTGTTGAGTCATTGCTTCAGCAGGACTACCAAATTTTTCTGATGCCCGTGCTTTGACTTCGCCTATCACCACAACGTCTTGACGAGTAGCGATGAAATCGATTTCGCCTTTTCCTACCCGCACGTTGCGTGCCACAACCACGTATCCGTGTTGTTCATACCAACGACACGCGATGCGCTCGCCCCACTCTCCTCGCGCACGAGACGCAGCGGCATTGCCTACGCCTCGACGGCGGGCAGCTCCTCGATATTCACGTCTTTGAAAGACAGGATCTTGACCGTCGACACGAAACGGCTCTTGCGGTACATATCCCAAACCCATGCGTCGGTGAGCTCCACTTCAATAAGCGGACGCGTTCCATCGACGGTGACCGTAGAGGTAACGTGGTTCGCTAAATAAAATCGGCGCTCGGTTTCGACCGCAAAACGAAACATCCCCACGACATCTTGATATTCCTGGGCTAATTGCAGTTCGCGTTCGGCTTCAAAATTTTCAAGGTCGTCAGTGTTCATAGTGGCCTACAGATGTTGGGCGGGAGCTGGGATAGGCAAGGAGTTACCACCAGTGTGTGCGAACGGGTACGCAACACGGCAGAACAAAAATTACCTGTCGCGCTTTTCGCGAATTTTTGCTGCACGTCCTGTGCGGTCGCGTAGGTAGTACAACTTTGCGCGACGAACATCACCATGGCTAAGCATTTCCAACTTGGCAACAGTTGGGCTGTGCACTGGGAAGGTGCGCTCTACTCCTACGCCGTAGCTGAGTTTGCGAACGGTGTAGGTCTCGGCGATGCCTGAACCTTGAATAGCCACGATGTTGCCGTGAAAGATCTGAATGCGCTCTTTGCCGCTTTCCACCACGCGTACGTGTACCTTCACTTCGTCACCCGACTTCAATTGCGGAATGTCGGTGCGCAAGTACTGGTTGTCTACAAGATCGGTGCTCTTCATGGCGCGGTCCGTTACTGGTTGGGAGCTGGGTCTGACCCGCTCTGGATGAACATTGTAGGATAGGCAAGAGAAGGGAACTCTTCCAACAAGGAAGCCTCTTTTGTACTGATTCCTCCCCGAGCCGCAATGAGGTCGGGACGAGCCAAAAGAGTGCGATGGAGAGCCTGGGCGAGTCGCCAGCGAGCAATTTTGGCGTGATTTCCCTCGCGCAATACCTCGGGCACGACCCAGCCCCGAAAATCGGCCGGGCGGGTGAACTGTGGCTCTTCGAGTAGACCTTCGGCGCCAAAACTCTCGGTAATAGGTGATTCAGCGTTACCCATCACCCCTGGCAAGAGCCGGGTGACTGCTTCAATAATCAGACAGGCTGCTACTTCCCCGCCGGCCAACACCACATCGCCCACCGAAACTTCATGGTCAACCAGGTGCTCACGCACGCGATGGTCGACACCTTCATAGCGGCCACACAAAATGCTGAAGCCTCCACTGTCGGCAATATCGCTTGCCAGGTGTTGAGCCATTTCTTGTGAGAACTGTTGCCCACCAGGACCCATGAGAAGAAGTGGCCGTGGTGGTTGCACTTCTTCCACTGCCGCAAAAATGGGTTCGGGTTTCATGAGCATGCCCGCTCCGCCACCGAATACCGGGTCGTCAACCGTGCGATGTACATCGGAGGTATAGGTACGCAAGTCGTGTGTACGTAGGTCTATTAACTGTGCTTGACGCGCACGGCCAAGCAAAGAGTCGGAGCAAAACGCGTCGACCATCTCGGGGAAAATACTAAAGACGTCAATACGCATTACTGCGCCGCTTCCTCGTCATTACCAAGTTCTAAGAGACCCAATGGCGGATTCACACGTACTTCCCCATCACGATATTCCACCACAAAGGGCAGCGGGATGAGGACATCGAGATCGGTTTCAATAATGGGGTGCGCTGGGTTGTCAAGAACTGCAGTACATGTTCCGAAGTTGGTGCCATCAATGCCAACGACGCGTGACCCCACTAACTCATGCACCCACAGCGCATCGTCATCGTCAATTGGCTCGGCGAAAATGAGTTGGTTGGTGAGAGCCGCAGCTGCTTCAGGGCTGTGAATTCCTTCGATGAATACCAGCCAGCGGTCGTTACTAGGTCGGATTGCTTGCACCACGTATGCAATGTCAGAGATCCAAATTGTGGTTCCCGATTGCTGACGTTCGGGGCGATCGGAAGTGAGCGAAATGTACATTTCGCCCTTCACGCCATGTGAACGGCCTACCCGACCTATTTCTAGGAGATCTTGTGGAGTGTTCTCATTCATCTACAAAGTCGACGTCGATTGAGACGCCATCACGGCTTGCTGCCGCACGCACTACTGTGCGAATACTTTGTGCTGTACGACCACGACGGCCAATGACACGACCAAGGTCGCCTTCGCCAACACGGACTTCAAGAAAAACCTTGTCGGCATCTTCGCGGGCATCGACTTGCACTGCGTCGGGGTTGTCGACGATTGAACGTACGACGTGTTCCAGTACAGCAATTGCGGTTGGCGCTGGAAGAAGGTTGGCGTTGTCGGAAGACGACACGCGATTTACTTCGCGCTCTTTGATGCAGTGAACTGCGCCCATGCACCAGATATTTCAAGCAACTTACGCACGCGCTCTGTTGGCTGTGCACCTTGTTGCAACCATGACACTGCTTTGTCGTTGTCGACACTCAAATGTGAAGGCTCGGTACGTGGGTTGTACTGACCAAGAATTTCGATGAAGCGACCGTCGCGTGAACGACGCTCGTCGGCTACCACGATGCGGTAATGAGGTTGCTTGGTCTTTCCAACACGGGTGAGGCGCAATTTGACTGACATGTAAGAACTCCTGGAACGGTTGTCGCTGGTAAAGCCCAACGACGGGACTCGGAAAGGTTATCGGAAGTCCCGAAAATCGGGGAACCCTTCAGAAGGTATTCCTGAAGGATTCTTTCCCGGGGGCGGGAAGCCCTTCATGGCTCCGCCCGGCCCAGCGAGGTCACTCAGACCCATTTCACGCATGGCTTTGGCCATCTTCAGTGGGCTCACTTTGCCGGGTTTACCCTTTTTGTTCGCTTTCCCACCCGAAAGTGCTGCCATTCCGCCCATTCGCTTCATCATTTTTTGCATTTCGGTGAACTGCTTCACCAATTTGTTGATGTCGGGCACAGTGGTTCCGCTGCCTTTGGCAATGCGGGTGCGGCGAGAGCCGTTGATAATTTCCGGACGACGACGCTCTTCCACTGTCATCGAGCGAATGATGGCCTCGGTGACGGTGATCATGTCATCATCAATTTCGGCGCCCTTGGCTGCCTTCGGCATGCCAGGAATCATGCCCATGATGTTTGACATGGAGCCCATCTTTTTTACTTGTTGCAATTGATCGAGGAAATCGTCGAGAGTGAAATCGCCCTCGAACAACTTCGCGGCAGCTTTTTCTGCTTCCTCTTTTTCAAATACCGACTCGGCTTGTTCGATGAGCGTGAGCATGTCGCCCATACCCAAAATGCGCCCGGCCATACGGTCGGGGTGAAACTGCTCGAAGGCATCGAGTTTTTCGCCGGTGGCCGCAAATGCAATGGGGCGACCAATTACTTCTTTCACTGACAATGCAGCACCACCACGTGCATCGCCGTCGAGCTTCGACAAAATGACACCGTCAATAGCCAATGTGTTGTGGAATGCTTCGGCGGTATTGACCGCATCTTGACCCGTCATTGCATCGATGACCAGGAATGTGTAGTTCGGGTTGACGGCATCGGAGATGCGCCGAATTTCATCCATGAGGTCGGCGTCGATAGACAAACGTCCGGCGGTGTCAACAATGAGCACGTCTTTACCAATGCGTCGCGCTTCAGCAAGCCCGCGTGTTGCAGTTGTTACAGGGTCGCCCGGCTCGGAAAAGACAGGAACATCAATTTGTTTACCTAATGTGCGCAGCTGTTCTACTGCAGCTGGCCGCTGGAGGTCGGCCCCGACCAAGAGTGGATGGCGACCCTGCGACTTGAACCAACGGGCAAGCTTTGCCGCACTGGTGGTTTTACCCGAACCTTGCAAACCCGCCATGAGTACAACAGTTGGCGGTTTACTTGCATAAGAAATTTTGAGGGTCTCGCCGCCGAGCATTGCCGTGAGTTCTTGACTCACAATTTTCACTATTTGTTGCCCGGGGTCGAGTGCCTGAGAAAGCTCTGCACCAATTGCGGCTTCGCGAATGCGTTCCACAACGGTGCGTACTACCCCAACGTTGACGTCGGCATCAAGAAGTGCAGCACGAATTTCACCCAATACTTCATCGACATCTGCTTCGGTCAGACGGCCTTTGCCGCGCACCTTTTTCAGAATGGATTCAAAACGGGAACTGAGATTGTCGAACATGTGAATATGAGGCTAGCGAAAAGTGGCCTTATTGGCCCCCTTAGCCAATAGTTGCTGTGATCACAATGGCTTTTTCGATTCCCAATGTGAGCCTCGATGTTGAGTAGTCCTCGGTCAACATGAACTGTTCACCGTCACGCGAACCAATGCGGCTGGTCCAGCCGTTGCCTTCAATAATCTTCACTGCTTCATCTTCCCCAAGACCCACCAAAGCTTTTGCGTCTTTCTCGGTAGGCAAAATGGTTTGCGGCGTAGGTGCGGGCTCCACTACACCCCCATCAACTGCCGGAGTTCCTCCAGTTGATGAGCCCGAGCTGCCACTACCTGCACCAGGAGTAGTGACGTCGACACCGTTATCGGGAACTGTGCTTGTTGGAGTTTGTTCAATGAATTTGTCGTTGAGAGCAAGTGCGCTCACTGTGGAACCATCGGCGGTTGCATATTCATACGACGGAAGAAGCCATAAAGTTTTGTCGCTGGCCATCACCGGAGTTAACGACGCAGAAACCTTGGTGAGGCGAATTGTTTGCACTACAACTTCCTCTGCAGAAATAGTTGCGGTGTCTTGTGCAATAGCAGCCTTCGTACTCACTGCGCCATACCCAAACCAACCGGAATAGCGCGGGTCTCCTAAACGCGTCACGGCTTCTGTGGTGCTTACAACTGGGTATTTTGCAGCTCGCGCGAACTTTAAAAAGTTGCCTTGCGCATAGGTCACGGCGCCATTTGCACCCAGGCCAATATTCCACGCCATGGGCGACCGCATGCCATCGAAAGTTTCCCAAGCAGTTGCCCATACGCCGTACTCATCGCCATTCAGTTCAAGGTTCGCATCATTTACTTTGACACCCATTTTCACCAGCATTTTCTGCACAATGGTTTTTGTTTCATCTTTCGTTGGCACATTTTCAGGGATGGGCGGGGCTACAACTGTTCCGTCGGAATCACTCATACCGACTGTGCTGGCACCTGAGTAATACCAACTGAGGTACGGGTCACCTACTGAGGTCTGCACCTCGGAACTTTTCACACCAAGTGCCGTTGCAATTTTTTTCACATCGCCATCGCTAGCAACAACGTCGGTACGTGCCCGCCAACTTGAAGCATCTTCACCGAGGTCCGACAACTTTCCATCAATCACGTACTCCACCGAATAATTCGGTGCCATCATTTTTGCGTCGCTATTGCTCGATTCAGGAGCACCCATCGAATCGTTTGCCGAACGTGTTGACGCAGCAAGCGAAAAAGAAATGGGTTGCGGTTGCGACTCTTGCGCCCCACAGGCAACGAGACCAAGAGTGGCAACGCCACACAGAACGACAAAAGAGCGAAATGTGGAAGTAGTCATATTCCTTAGACGTTACGCCTCTGCGAAAAGTTCCCGTACATATTCTTCGGGGTTGAACGGCACAAGGTCGCCAATGGTTTCACCGAGACCTACCAATTTCACAGGAATACCCAGCTGGGTTTCAATGGCAAAAACAATGCCACCTTTGGCAGAACCATCAAGCTTTGTAAGGACTACGCCCGTGACATTGGTAGCTAATGTAAATTGTTCAGCCTGTGATAAGCCATTTTGCCCAGTGGTTGCATCAATAACTAAAAGTACTTCTGTCACTGTTCCAGCTTCTTTTTCAGCAACACGACGAACCTTTTTTAACTCTTCCATGAGGTTCGATTTATTCTGTAAACGACCGGCCGTGTCACCCAATACAAGATCACGGTTATTGGCCGCAGCACTTTGCACCGCATCAAAAATAACCGCACTGGGGTCTCCGCCTTCACTGCCTCGAACAATGGGAACCTCGGCTCGCTGCGCCCACGTTTCCAACTGTTCACCCGCAGCCGCACGAAAGGTATCGCCTGCTGCCAAAAGCACGGAACGGCCCAATGCTTTCTGAGCAAAAGCCACCTTGCCAATTGTGGTTGTTTTTCCTACCCCGTTAACGCCAACAAAAAGCCAAATATTTGGCATCTTCACCGATGAATCGAAATGTAATTCCCGCGAATTGCCGCTGAGTTGGCCAGCCATTTCACCCTGCAAAGCGTCGAGTAATTCGTGTGGGCTGCTGATTTCTTTACGCCCTACTCGTGACTTCAAACTTTCCAGAAGCACAGTTGTGGTAGACAAGCCAACATCGGCACGCAACAGAGTTTCTTCTAGTTCTTCCCAAGTTTCGGAAGTGATTTTATCTTTCCCGCGAAGTACAGCAAACGAACCATTAAAGACCCCGGCTGCACGAGCAAAACGCCGCACCACACCTGGTGCTGGCTCGGGCTCGGGCTCATTGACTACGACCTCAATAGGTACTTCTGGTAATTCTTGAGGTGCAGCTTTGCGGCGGTTGTACAACACCACGCCCACACCAAAGAGAACAACAAGGCCAACAAGAACTAATAAAATCACGGGGGCAGAATTCATACAACTCTCTTCAGTAGGTATTCACACTCATTCATTGCCAGAAGACGAATTGCGCTCCACGATCACTTTTGATGAACCGCCTGGTTGCATCGTGACACCTAAAAGACAATCGGCAGCTTCCATAGTTCGCTTTTGATGGCTCACCACAATGAGTTGCGCATCGTTGCGGAACTCTGAGAGCAAACTCAAAAAGCGAGTGAGGTTCGGGTCGTCCAGTGCTGCTTCAACTTCATCCATTACATAGAACGGAGATGGGCGGCTGCGGAATACCGCGAACAAAAATGCCAACGCCGCAAGCGAACGTTCTCCGCCAGAAAGCAAAGACAGTTTCTTAATATTCTTTCCACCAGGCTTTGCCTCTACTTCAATGCCAGTGTTCAGCATATCTTGTGGGCTCGTGAGAACGAGTGTTCCTTTACCACCTGGGAAAAGCAGCTCGAAAAGCTCTCCAAAGTTACGGGCCACATCGGCGTACGCAGTAGTGAAGACGCTTTGAATTTCCTCATCCACTGCCTTGATGACTCGCAAAAGATCGCGGCGCGTATTGCGCACATCTTCAAGTTGTGCTTCAAGAAATTCATTGCGCTTTTGCAATTCGGTAAATTCTTCAAGTGCCAATGGGTTGATAGGGCCCATCAAACGCAGTTCACGCTCGAGATCGCGAGCACGGACAACAGGAGTGAGGCCCGCAGGAACTTCAGGCGCCTCGGCTGCTTCAGCAACTTCGGGCTCCACTTCAAGATCGCGGCGCAGCGCTTCAATAGAAGCCTCTAGGCGCATTCGCATTTCCGCTTCTTCAATTTCTGTGCGCCGCCCACGCTCACGCGCATCGTCGAGCGCCTTTTCACTGGCGCTACGTTCACGCCGTGCCTCATCGAGTCGTTGCGCAATAGACCGCACTTCATCGCTTTGCTTGCGGCGAGCTTCGTGCAGTTGTTGCAACAGTGCCTCGGTAGTAATGCGATGCTGGTCGACGAGTTCGCTTAAAGCAACAATTGCGGTAAAAGATTTCTCAATGCGTTCACGTTGCCCCGATGCAGCAGCACGTGCTTCAGTATCGGCCGTGAGGCGAGATTCTGTTTCACTTAAACGTCGCTCGACGAACTGCTTGCGTTCGCGCAATCCAACAGAGCGCACTTCAAGGTCTTTTTGTCGCAGAGCAAAATCGGAGGCCTGTGCGTCGAGGCTCGCACGAGCAGCACCAATAGCGCGCATCGTTTCTGCTTCTTGAGCTTCGTCGGCTTCTAACTTTGGCAAAAGCGCTTCAAGTTCATTGATGCGCTGAGCAGCACGTTCTACACGAGCGCCCACATCGTCACGTTGTGAGCGAACGGCGTCGGATTCAGCAATAACTTCACGACGCTCAGAAGTGACTTTCGATAACGAATCGGCTGCCAACAAGCGAGCTGTTTTTAATACATCATGTCGACGTTCAATATCGGAAAGTGCTTCACGAGCGGTGAGAACTTCAGCTCGCGCACGGCTCAACTCGCCTTCACGTCGCTCGGCTTCCGTGGTCGCAATAGCCGAACTTTCAATGGCATCTTCTAGCGCGCTTGCCGTGACGGCATCGCCCTGAGCACCAAGACGCCAACCCGTTGCCCCAAATCGGTCGCCGCGCTCGGTGACTACGAATAGTTGAGGGTTATTCAGTGCAATTTCTACTGCTGCACCCCACGATGTTGCACACACGCTGTTGGAAAGCAGACGATCGAGTAGCGCATTCACCGATGCTTCGTATTGACCACCATTGGCACGCACGAATTGACGTACCAGCAGCGCACCAGCCGGCTGCTGTGCTGGCTGAACAGCACTGGTGCCACCCAAAGCAAGCACTGCGCCTTGCAAACTCTTTATGTCAAGTTGATTGAGCGCATTGCGAGCAGCGTCAACATCAGACATGACGATGCCAGCAATTGCATCGCCAAGTGCAGCGTTAACTGCTTCTTCACGACCAGCATTAATAGTGACCAGGTCGACCAATGCGCCAACTACACCTGAAACATCTTTCAAGTGCTGCAAGCCCGCGCGGCTACGTGCTGCTTCAAGTGCTTCGCGCAAAACTTCTATACGAGCACTCCAATGCGCACGTTGCGCACTTGCAATAGAAGCAACTTGCGTAATGGAGTCGAAGGCCACCTCGGCGGCGGAGCGACGTTCTGAGGCCCCACCTACTTGGTTTTCTAAAAGCTCTGCGGCGGCCTCGGCATTTTCGTATTCATTACCTAGTCGTTCAATATCTTGCAACAAACGCTCTGCACGATCTTCAAGTTGCGCAATGCGCGTGCTGACCCGCTGCAGCTCGGCACGGTCGCGCTCGTCATTATTATGCAAAGTGCGTAATTCACCGCGTACTTCTGCTGCAGCACTTGCGGCTACTGGTACAGGCAATTCGGGAAGTGTGTCTTCCCCATCGGCTTCGCGTCGCGCTTCGAAGTTGGAAATTTGCAGAGCAAGATCATCGGACTCTGGTGACAAGGCTGAAAGTGCAGAATCAATTTCTTCGAGCTCGCTGCGCAATGCAAAGGCATCAGTTTCGAGCGATGCCATAACATCGGAGTCCATGAACTGACTGCGATCACGTTCCATTGAGCGACGTCGTTCTGCCAAGAGAGCTGAAAGACCACGTGAACGTTCACGCAATTGCTCAACACGCACCAACTGGTCACTCACCCCAGTATCGCCAAGAGCGGTCAGTTCAGCCTCGCTCGCGGCAACTAAGACATCGAGCTCAGCCATGCGGGTACGAATAGCTTGTTCTTTTTCTACCGAAGCATTTCTCTCAACTGCGATGTTTGACAGTTTCGCTTTTGCCGCCAAAATTTCCTGACCGGCAATATAGAGCTGCAAAATATTTAATTCAGCAACCAATGCTCCGTGTCGGCGAGCAGCATCTGCTTGACGCTCTAAGGGACGCAGCTGGCGGCGCACTTCACGAATGAGATCTTGTACGCGCAGGAGGTTTGCTTCTGTACCATCAAGTCGGCGTTCAGCTTTTTCTTTGCGCTTGCGATATTTCAAAACGCCAGCAGCTTCTTCAATAATTGCCCGGCGATCTTCAGGACGCGCATTCAGCACTGCATCAATTTGGCCTTGACCAATGATGATGTGTTGCTGGCGACCTACGCCTGCATCAGACAAAAGTTCTTGAACGTCGAGCAATCGACATTCCACACCGTTGATGGTGTATTCACTTTCACCGCTACGAAACAGCGTGCGACCCACCGTAATTTCGGTGAAATCGATTGCCAATAGGCCCGAAGAGTTATCGAGGGTGAGGAGCACTTCAGCGCGGCCCAGTGCCGGACGCTTCGCTGTACCTGCGAAAATAACGTCATCCATCTTTTGGCTACGCACCGAAGATGGGGCCTGAGCACCAAGCACCCAAGCAATGGCATCGACCACGTTAGATTTACCCGAGCCGTTTGGGCCAACAACGACAGTGACGCCAGACTCAAGTTCCATTGCCGTTGTATCGGCAAAAGACTTGAAGCCTTTCATGGTGAGAGTTTTCAAAAACACAGCGTTTTGACAGTATCCGAAATCGCACCCTGATCTAGATTCCGATTGCCGAACAGCCCCTATTTCTGGCAAACAGGGCAAAAGTGCGTTGATCTGCCTGCACCCATCACCCTTTTAATGATTCCGCGCCCGCAGGTGCGGCACCTCTGACCTTGCCGGGCATAGACCCGGTGCTCGGTCTGAAAGATTCCTTCCTTACCGAGGGCATCAACATATTGAGTGTCGGCCAAGGTCGACCCACCTGCTGCCACTGCCTCGGCGAGTACTTCGCCAATATGACCGTGAAGCTCTCGTAGTTGCTTTGCCGACAGCGTGGCACTGAGATGATTCCAGCGCAGGCGTGCACGATGCAAAATTTCATCGGCGTAAATATTGCCGATTCCGGCCACCACCGACTGATCGAGCAACAATGCCTTAACCCCACGATTTCCCCGAGCAAAGCGCTCGCGAAAAGCATCGAAGGTGAAGTTGCCCGTGAGCGGGTCGAGCCCAAGACGCGCCACTTCCGGCACAAGTGACACGGTTCCCGCGTCTGGGTTGTCATCGTCGGGGTTGTAGACCGCGACTTCCCCGAATGTTCGTGGGTCAACAAAGCGCAACTCACGCACATCTTCATTTTTCTTCTCAAGGGTCAGCACGACATGTGTGTGTTTTTCTCGAACATCACCGGGTGCGGCAAGGAGCAGTCGACCACTCATGCGCAGGTGCACCATCATCACATTTCCTGACGACAGATCGAACAGCAAATACTTACCGTGACGCCGCACAGCAACAATAGTTTCCTGATGCAAACCAGCAATGAGCGCTTGTTTGCTACTGCGCCGCACTGTACGTTCGCGACCCACCTCTACATGCGTAATGCGCGCACCTACCACTGCATTTTCCACGCTACGGCGTACTGTCTCCACCTCGGGAAGTTCAGGCATCGAGAAGATCACACGCAGCTTGCGCCGCAACTTGCTCTGCTGCTTTTTTTGAACGACCTACACCAAAGGTCTCTAATTTCCCCACACGCACAGATGCGGTAAAGGTTTTATCGTGGTCGGGGCCAATACTTTCCACCGAATACTCAGGTGGGTTGAGGCCCATGCGCGCCACCATCTCTTGCAATACTGTTTTAAAATCGAGGCGATCAATATTGGGGAGGGCTTCTTGCATTGCAGGAAGCAACACCGCTTCTACTGCACTGAACGCGGCCCCGGCCCCACCATCAAGATAAATAGCGCCAACGACTGCTTCAAAAGCATCGGACAACAGCGAAGTTTTATCGCGCCCGCCCGCAGCATCTTCGCCTTTTCCTAACAACAAAGCGTCGCCAAGATGAATACCACGAGCAATACGTGCGAGCGCAGCAGCACTGACCACACTCTTGCGTAAGTCGGTTAAGCGACCTTCGGGAAGTTCAGAAAACTGTCGATACGCAATATCGGCAACTACCCAACCCAATACGGCGTCGCCAAGAAACTCCAAACGTTCATTCGAACGCTCGGCACCATTTTCCGACTGCCAGGAACGATGCAGGAAGGCATCTTGCAACAATTGTGGATCACGAAACTCGTATTGGAACGCCGCACATACAGCACGCAACGACTCTGAAGAGGAAACACCGAGCGAAGCAGAGTCGCCCATGGAAGCTAAGCGCCCTTCGAGATGCGCCCGAACACATAGTCAACGGCATCGCGCACAGTTTTGAGGTCTTGAAGATCTTCGTCGTCTATGCGGAAGTTCGGGACAATGGTGGAGAGTTCTTCTTCTAATGCCTCTACGAGTTCAATGAGAGCTAACGAGTCGGCATCGAGGTCGTCGGAAAATGACTGACCTTCCGAAATTGCACTCGATTCAATTTCAAGAATCTCTGAGAGTTGGTCGCGGATGATGGTGAATACTCCGGCACGATCGATTGATGACATGGAATGACTCCTTTTACTGATCTGTTGACTGTAGACCAATGGCCTGACGAATCTCGTTGACTATGTTGCAGTCGACCATTTCTTTGGCCACTTTGATGCCATTCAACATGGCTCGTGCACCAGAGGACCCATGAGAAATGATGCAAACGCCATCGACGCCCAGCAAAATGGCCCCACCCGTGGAATCGGGGTCAAGGGATTCATATAACGGAAGAAGCGCTGGCAAAAGAGCATTGGCATGTTCTTGGTATTCAGGGGTGGAACCAAATGCACCAAACAGCGCCTTGATAACTGTCTTCAAACTTCCTTCAAGGGTTTTTAACACCACGTTGCCTGTAAAGCCGTCGGTCACCACCACGTCGACATCGTCAGACATGATGTCGCGGCCTTCCACATTTCCAATGAAGTGAAAGCCAGATGCCGACGACAACAGTTTGAATGCCTCCTTGCGCAACGAGTCGCCTTTGCCGGGCTCTTCGCCAATTGACAACAGGCCCACGCGTGGAGTTTCTACGCCATAACGATTCTTCGAGTAGATGCTGCCCATGAGCGCAAACTGCGTGAGCCACTCGGCTTGCACATCGGCATTGGCACCAGCGTCGAGGAGAACAGTTGGACGACCACCAGGAACGGGAATTGGAGTAGCAATTGCCGGACGATTCACGCCCTTAATGCGACCCATGCGGAGCAGTGCAGAAGCCATGGTTGCTCCGGTGTTACCGGCAGAGATCATGGCACTTGCTGCTCCGTCGCGCACTGCTTCAGCACTACGCACCAATGTGGAATCTTTTTTGCGTCGCACACCACCTGCAGCGTCTTCATCCATTGCTATGACTTCATTGGCAATGATGTGTGGAATGCCAGAAATGTCTAGTGACGTGAGCGACGCAAGATTGTCGGGGCCAACAAGAGCACAAGGAATGCCTGCAGCAATAGCTTCTAGAACACCCTGAATAATTTCCTCGGGGGCACGGTCGCCACCCATCGCGTCAACCGCGACTGGCAACACGGGACTAAGCGACTTCTACCGCGGTGCGACCTTTGTACCAGCCGCAACCACCACACACGATGTGTGGCTTTTTTGCCACACCACAACGTGGGCACACGCTGCGTGAAGGCACCGTCATTTTCATGTTCGCCGACCGACGGCTGCGGCTCTTCATTTTGGAAGTTTTCTTTTTAGGAACAGCCACAATTTTCTCCGTCGAACTTGGCGCCACTTGGATGTGCGCTCAACTAGCCGTTTGATGATATCGGCGCACTCCCCCTCATCGGCAACCCCGAACGGCGAGAATTACTGAGGAAACTGGCTGCCAAGATCGCGCAAGGCGTCCCACCGTGGGTCGACTGGGGTCTGAGAACAACCACAATTCGCCCCATCTGGGGTCGACCTGTCGATGCCGCACACGGGGCACAAGCCTGGGCAGTCGGGCCGGCACACAGGGGTGTCGGGTACCGCCAAGAGCACATACTCACGCACCATGGGGGCCAAATTGAGCTGATCGCTTTCCAATCGGTACGCATCGGGGTCGGTGATTTCGCGTTGGTAGATCTCGCCGACCTCGCCCACTGCAACACCTGAAATATCTTTTAAGCACCTACAACATTGGTCGTGCCACTGCGCGCTCACATTGCCCGAGAGCACTATTCCATTGTTGCTGCACTCTAAATGGAGGTGAATGCCAATGAGTTGTGGCAAGAGTCGCGGGTCTTCGAATTCAAAATGTTTCGACTCGACGTCGATTTCGACATCTTTCCAGTTGCCAGGACGCCGCAGAAGTTCTGCCGCATTCACTAACAACCCGGTGAGAGGAGAAGGGTGGCGTGCGTTTGACGACATGGGCCCTCTAGAAACGGTCTTGGTCGAAGAACACCTGCATCTCGCCGGTTGGTTCTTTGACTTGTTCTTCTTCTTGACCAATTGACAAACGCTGACGACCACTGGCAACTGTTTTCATGAGTCGGTCGAGCAAAATTTCGAAACTCCCCAAGCGTTGGTCGAGGAAGTCTTCTGTTTCCATACGTATACGACGCGCATCTGTTTCTGCAGCTTCCAAAATGCTGCGTGCCCGTGACTCGGCTGCACGAACCACTTCGGTGCGCTGCACCATGCGCTCTGCTTGCACACGCGCGGCATCGAGAATTTCATCGCCTTCGCGTTTGGTTTTATTCAAGAACTCTTGGCGTTCTTTCAGCATCCACCGCGCTTGGCGCAGCTCTTCTGGCAATAATGCTTGCGCTTCTTGCAGGTATCCAATAATTTGATCGCGGTCAATACGTGGCGTACTCGACAGCGGCATGTTTGGCGCATTAACGATGATGTCGATGACATCGTTGAGTAGCAGTTCGGCGTCACCCATTTGTGGTGCGATAGGACGCGCATTTTCGTAACTCTCGTCGTAACTCATGAAAACAACTCCTTTAATGCATGTGCAACGTTGGCCGGCACCAGAGATGATGGGTCGCCACCGTACTGAGCAATTTCCCTAATGAACCTGCTGCTCACCGACGTAAAGGCGGGGCTGCACGGCAGGTACACCGTTGGAATTCCTGCAACAGCAAAGTTGGTGTGTGCCATTTGCTGTTCAATTTCAAAATCTCCAGAGTTACGCAAGCCTTTCACCATGAAATCTGCTTGCACCACACGCGCTGCATCGACAGCCAAACCAGGGAACGCATGGATCTCGACGTTTTTTACTTTTGCCGTTTCCAATGCAGTCTGAATGAGAGCAATACGTTCATCGACACTGAATACGCCCCCTTGCTTTTCTGGGTTGTGCAAAATAGCCACAACCACTTTTCCAAAAAGACGAGACGCCTGTTCAATGATGTCGAGATGCCCTAAATGGATGGGGTCAAAACTCCCGGGGTACAGAACAGTTGCCATAACGCCTCCTACGGTAGTTCACTACGCATGAAAAAACCGACGGATGTACGTCCGTAGGCACGAGTTCGGCTCATTTCCCAGCCATTTGGCGCAGTTTCATGAATTGCACACCGACTTTCCGTCTCTGCCACCACCACCACATCGCTCGGGGCCGCACTGAGCACAGCGTCAAAAAGCGCGTCCCAATGTTCATATCTATACGGTGGGTCGGCGAGCACCAAATGCGTTGAGGTGAGCAATTCACCCAGGCGCTGTCGTGAGCTCTTGGCCGCTATGTCGAGCACCACAACCGTCGATCTTCCCTCTAAGCCAAGTGCCGCTAGGTTGCCGCGCAACACACCAAGTGCAGAGCGATTGTTTTCTACGAACACGCAATGAGCAGCCCCACGCGACAGCGCTTCAATGCCAAGAGCACCAGAGCCTGCAAAAAGGTCGATCACTCGCTCTTCGCGCACTGCGTTCAAACTGTTCAATGCATTGAACACCGCTTCGCGCACTTTGTCGGTGGTGGGCCGGGTGGCTTCATCTTCTGGGCCTTCAATACGGCGCCCTCGAAGATCACCTGCAACAACTCGCATACCAGTAAGACTACGGGCATGACCTCACCTTCGCCTTCCATTATCTGCGTTGACTGTGGAGGTCCAGCCCACCTCATTACTCCACCTCGCGAAGATGACGAATGGCTCGTGGGTGATGTGGTTGCTTATAGATGTCGTGATTGTCGCGACAGGTGGGATCTTGTTCTCACTGCCGAAGACTTAGGCATTGAAGAAAACCGGGCCGACCAACCCGACGTTTAATTGCGGGCGAGGAACTCTTCTTCCGAGGCAGTGAGCAAAATACGCAACTCGTCTGCTAACGCACTGTGATTTTCCAACGTGGGGTCTTCTGTAATAACGGCAATTGCTGTTGCGCGAGCCTGCTCAATAAGTTCTCTGTCGCTGCGCAACGAGGCAAGACGCAAATCGCTTGTTCCGCGCTGGCGTGAATCCATGAGGGTGCCCTCACCACGCAGTTCTAGGTCTATTTCTGCAAGTAAAAAGCCGTCGGTTGTTTGCACCAAGGCCTCAACTCGCGGGCCAGGCTCATGTACTAATTCGCCCGACTCTGGTGGTTGCGTTACCAGCCAACACCGCGATGCAATTTTTCCGCGACCAACGCGACCTCGCAATTGATGCAACTGTGCAATACCAAAGCGATCGGCATCGAGCACAACCATCATGGTGGCATTAGGAACATCAACGCCCACTTCAATGACCGTCGTTGCAACCAGCACATCGGTTTCTCCACGGCGGAAAGTTTCCATTGAGGTTTCTTTTTCTTGCGACGACATTCGCCCATGCAACAGACCAAGCCGTAGGCCCTTTAACTCTCCAAGACCTAATTTTTGAAAGGTATCTTCCGCAGCGGCGGCTTCAATTTTTTCACTCTCATCAATGAGGGGACACACCACAAAAGCCTGCTGGCCAAGCTGTACAGCTGCGCGCACTTCGGCCCACAAGTTTTCTTCGCTTTGCTCGCCACTTGCCCACATGGTCTCAATAGGTGTGCGCCCCGGCGGTAGCTCGTCGAGCACGCTCACATCTAAGTCGCCATAGACCGTCATTGCGGCAGTGCGCGGAATGGGCGTTGCGGTCATCACCAGCACGTCGGGCACTATGGGCAGCCCCTG
>JBAXNF010000021.1:0-17477 GCA_037133935.1 bacterium | reverse complement strand
AATTGGCGATCAGAAACTCCCTATCAAAATGCTGAACGACCGGCTTCTGGTCAAAATCCCCCAGGGTGAAAGTGAACGTCGCTCCACTGGGGGCATTGTCATTCCTGCCACCGCTCAAATTTCTAAGCGCCTCACCTGGGCCGAGGTAGTGGCGTTAGGGCAAAACGTGCGCGCAGCTGAAGTGGGCGACCGGGTGCTTTTTAGCCCCGACGACCGCTATGAAGTTGAAGTAGGTGGCAACGATTACATCATGTTGCGCGAGCGCGACCTTCATGCTGTTGCCGCTTCTCGTATTGAATCCAATACCGGATTGTATTTATAGGAATGAACATGTCACAGAATCCTGCCGTTACACCCATCGCCATATTGGAAGAGGAATTGGCGCTCATTAAGTACAACTCCGACGGCCTCGTTCCGGTGGTCACTCAAGATGCGAAATCAAAGCAAGTGCTCATGATGGCCTGGATGAATGCTGAAACGTTGCGCATGACTCTCGCTGAAGGGCGCATGGTGTACTACAGCCGTAGCAGGCAAGAGATATGGCGCAAAGGCGACACCAGCGGCGATCGTCAATTCGTGCGCGAGGGTTTTTACGATTGTGATAACGACACTTTGTTGTTTCTTGTAGAACAAGAAGGCAATGGTGCATGCCATACAGGCGCTGTCAGCTGTTTCTACCGCAAATTCGGTGAAGGCGTACATGACGCTCATTAAGCCATCGCGTGAAGAGTTCGCAGCACTTGCCGCGCAACACAGCGTGGTGCCGGTGTGGTCTGAACTATTAGCCGACCTTGAAACCCCTGTATCTGTGTTCGCCAAATTGGTAGGCGACGGTAATGGCTTTCTCTTTGAGTCGGTTGAACACGGCGAGCGCTGGAGCAGGTTTTCTTTTCTGGGCCAAAATCCCATTGCAAAAATGGTGTTGCGCGATGGAGTTCTGCACACCACGGGCAATATGCCTGCAGGTGTTCCCACCGATCAAGGAATTTTGGCTGCCATGGAGTCGCTTTTAGCGATATACCAGGCGCCACTGCTCGAAGATCTTCCGCCATTGCAAAGTGGGCTTGTTGGTTATTTGGGCTACGACATCATTCGTGAAGTTGAGCACTTGCCAAACACTCCACCTGACTCGCGTGAACTCCCCGATGCGGTCATGAACATCATTGGCTCACTTGTTGCCTTCGACCACTGGCGTCAACGGATGTTTGTTTTGGAAAGTGTTCCCACCGCTGGTGCAAACCTCAACGAGGTATACGACGCAGCTGTAGCACGCATTGAAGAATCTATTCGGCGTATTTCGCTTCCACTTCCGTATTGCCCAGTTGAGCCACCAGTACCAGGCGACGCTTTGCCGGCGGTGGAATCATCGTTGCCAAATGGTACGTATCAACAAGCCGTTGAAGTTGCCAAAGAATACGTGCGCTCCGGCGACATTTTTCAAGTGGTGTTGTCGCAACGATTCGACCTCGAGCTGGGCGCCGACCCCTACGACGTGTATCGCGTATTGCGGCAAGTGAATCCCAGCCCCTACATGTACTTTGTGCGTGAGCCAGAGCTATGCATCGTGGGAAGCTCGCCAGAACCAATGGTGCAACTCATGAATGGCAAAGTGGTGAGCCGACCCATTGCAGGCACACGCAAACGTGGCCGAGACGACGAACACGACCGACGCCTTGCAGGTGAACTGCGCGAGAACCCGAAAGAGGTTGCTGAACACATCATGTTGGTCGACCTCGCGCGTAACGACGTGGGGCGCGTTGCGGAATTCGGCACCGTTGTGGTGGAAGAACTCATGACCCTCGAGCGTTATAGCCACGTCATGCACCTCACATCACAGGTCACTGGTGAATTGAAGCAAGGGCTGGGGCCAATCGATGTTATTCGTGCCACCATGCCCGCTGGCACGGTGAGCGGCGCACCAAAAGTGCGTGCAATGGAAATTATTGATGAGTTAGAGCCCGTGAAGCGCGGGCCGTATGCAGGTGTGGTGGGGTATGTCGATTTCAGTGGAAATCTCGACGCAGCAATTGCCATTCGCACCATGTTTATTCGGCCAGTTCTCAATGCCCAGGGTGAAACAGTATGGATTGCCAGTTTGCAGGCGGGTGCCGGCATCGTTGCCGACAGTATTCCCGAAGACGAAGATTTAGAATGCCACAACAAAGCCGCGGCATTACTGGCCGCTATTCCTGCGGCGCGGCGTATGACATTGGCTAGACAACAGCGAGGAACTTCAGTATGAGTTTGCAGTGGATGCGTTTAGATCGTGATTTCTTGCTCGTGCAAGGTACGGATGCAGAGAAATATTTGCATTCACAGTTAAGCCAAAGCATTCAAGGAATGTCAGTGCAGTCTTCGCAGCACAGTTTGCTCTTGCAGCCAACCGGAAAATTAGATGCTGTCTTACGTGTAACGCGTTTGGAAGACACAATATTTGTGCTCGACATGGAGCCAGGAACCGCTGAGGCGGCGCTGTTACGATTAAAGAAATTCATGATTCGCGTTCAAGCCACTATTGAAGTGGTGCAGTGGCAGTGCGTTGCACTGCGTGGGGCAGATGCACTCACTGCGGCTCAATCACTTGGCCGTATTCCCTCCGAAGGAGTGCCAGTTGCAGCCTGGTGGTCATCTGCGCTAGGGGTCGATCTCATTGGGCCAAGCGTGGCCGATATTCCGCCAGATGTTGCAAGCCCGATGAGCGAGTCAGATCTTCACGACCTTCGTGTGGAAAATGGCTGGCCAACAATAGGTATCGATATTGAAGCTGGCTGTGTGCCAGGTGAAACTGGGTTGCTTGGTATTGCGGTCAGCTTCACTAAGGGTTGTTACCCCGGTCAAGAACTGGTGGAACGCATGGACTCACGTGCAGCAGTGTCGCCACACGTGTTGCGACGCGTTGCAGTAGCGCTTGGTACACAAGTAGGTGATGCCGTTGCAATTGATGGCGTGAACAGTGGAGTAGTCACGTCTGTTACTGGAACATTTGCCATTGCTCGCATGTCGCGAAGCGCCAGTGAATATGGCGAGGCACTTCAACCCGTTTAGTTCTGCCCGAAAGCCTCAATGAGGGTCCACGGTGTTTCTTTGCTCGCGGGGTCGGGGTTGAGTGCGGTCATGGTAATTGCCGTTGCGCCCGCCTCGATGTGTTCGTTCATGCGGGAAAGTATTTGTTCTCGTGTTCCCCACGGAATAAACCTGTCGACCAAGCGGTCGCTTCCTTTGCCGGCCCAGTCGTCTTCAGTGAAACCAAATTTTGCCCACTGGCGTTGGTAGGCGGGAAGTGGCAAGTAAATGTGTAACGCACGCCGCCCAGCAGCACGTGCCTGCTCGGGGTCGGTGGTGAGGCAACACGGTAAAACAATGTTCAACACTTTGTGTGTTCCTAATGTTGCACGAGATGCCGCTGTGTGTTCGGGGGGCTGCATGTATGTGTTTGCGCCATCGGCGAGTTCAGCAGCAACCTGCATCATCTTTGGGCCGTGTGCCGCGATATAGATGGGCGATGGTGGCGGGTTCTTCGGTGTATGGAGGGGGGTCTTGCCGCGCATCGTGGTGAGATACGCGGTCATTTTCTCTACGGGGTTTTCCCATTCCAAGCCACGCATCTGCGCAGCAATGGGGTGCGATACGCCGAGACCTTGAATGAAGCGCCCACCAGACAGTTCCGACAACGTGCGCGCAGCTTGAATGCTTGCAATTGCGTCGCGGCCATAGATATGTGCAATGCCGCTTGCAACAGAGATGCGAGTTGTTTGAGCGAGAATATGACTTGCCAACACGTAAATTTCACGGCCATATACATCGGTAATCCATACCGATGGATAACCGAGTTCTTCTAAACGCAAAACATGTGTCATTACTTCAGTGGGGCTCAGCGCATCGGCACCAAGGATGAGTCCACCTACTGGCGATGGTGAAATTGACATGTTATTTCTTTTGAAAATTTGCCGGGCGTCGCTCTGCAACCGCTTTGGTGCCTTCGGTGAAATCTGCCGTCGCTTTTAACCGAGTTTGTTCAGCCATCTCATGTTGGGTTGCCTGGGCAACTTGATCTGCAATTCCCTTGCGCAGAGTTGCGCGAATAGATTCAACAGCGAGTGGAGCCGAAGATGCAATTTCACTTGCTAGAGCAAATGCGGCAGATTCAATTTCGTCGTTGGGAACAAGTTGATCTATGAGTCCAATCGCATGGGCCTCTGTTCCGTTAATGCGTCGCCCAGTGAAGAGGAGCTCAGCTGTTTTTTGCTCGCCCACTAATCGCGGGAGAGTAACGGTCAGGCCAAAGCCATGATGGAATCCAAGTTGTGCAAAGTTTGCACTGAATTTTGAATCGGCAGATGCAATGCGAAAGTCGGCAGAAAGTGCAAGGCCAAGACCGCCGCCAATAGCCGCACCTATCACTGCGGCGACGAAAGGTTTGTTGGTACGAAAAAGGCGCGCAGCAGCGTTATATAAGTCAGTTGTTGAATAGGGGGAAGCGTTTCCCGAAAAGTCGGCACCTGCACAGAAGTTCTTCCCTTCGGCGGCCAAAACGATGCATCGACAATTGTCATCTGCGTCCAAAGAATCAAGTGCATCAGCTAACGAAGAGATCATGTCAAAGGAAAAGAAATTGTTCGGTGGTCTTTTCAGTCTCACCGTTGCAACATGCTGTGAAATTCCTTCAATGGAAACAAATGGTTCGGTCACTATTTTCCTTATGGTTTGAGGGTGAAAAAGTCGGCGCGAGCTGTAAAAGTTTCGTCATAAACCGGCTCTGAGTGATCTACTCGGTATTTCTTAAAATCGCCTTTGAGGAATCCGTGTTTCGTAAAATGTGCACTCATGTCGTGATAGTTGGGATGCTTGAAATGTGCAGCTAAAGAATTTTCATCCTGCCATAGTTCCCATACAACCATTCGCGTGTTCACCACAGGGTCTGGGGCGAAGTAATAAGCCAAACAACCGGGCTCTTCGTTGCGCGCAGGCAATTGGAGCGGAGCACTCGTAGAGAGACATGCATCGCGCCCTTCTGGAGTGGTGAATTCTGCGGTGCCAGCAAGCACGATCATGTGTGTCATAGGTTTCCTTTGTTAGTGAAGATTGCGCTGGAAAAGGTCGAGCAGACGCATCCAATGACGTTTGTCGGCTTTCTCGTTGTAAGCGGGGCGGTCGTTGAAGGCGAACCCGTGATGGTTGCCCCAGTACCGCTCTAATTTGCCGCGTACATTTGCCTCTTGCATATCGGCTTCGAACTGATCGACCATAGACATGGGCACGTAGTCATCGTGCTCAGCGCAAGCTACGTATATTTCGCCCAAAATTTCATTGAGCCGTAAATGAGGAGAATCTGCTTTGTCGACATGAAGACGTACTCCATAAAACGAAGCGGCAGCTTTGATAACCTTTGGAAGTTCCGCTGCTATGTAAATGGCAAATGGTCCACTCATGCAGTAACCAACAACGCCGACGGTGTTTTCGTCTGCCGCAGTTTGTTCTTTGGCGAAAGCCAAGAGACTTTTTGCATCGCGCGACACCATTTTGTTACTCATTGCCATCATGAGTCCACGCATCTGCTCGAACGATTCCTTACTTGCAAAATCAAGTTCAAATGCCGGAGTGCTGCGGTAGTACAAGTTGGGCAACATCACGTAGTAGCCATGGCTGGCAATAGTGCGTGCCATGGAATGCAACAGCTCTCGTTTGCCCGGTGCATCCATGAGGAAGAGAACAACAGGCAAAGACGTGGCGTTTTCTGGGTGAGCAATATAGGTGCCCATCTGGCCTTCGTCAGTAGCGATCTCGATGTGGTGTTCTCTCATCCCCTCATTCTAAACATATTTCGACACCAATGTCGAAAATGGGGTAGGATGCCGATATGGCAATGACTGCAGGCGTTCACCTTCCCCAAGCAGGGCCGGCTGCATCAGGTGAGGCCTTGCGCCGTACGGCGGTGCTGGCCGAAGAATTGGGTTTCGCCGACGTGTGGGTGAGTGACCACCTGGCTGTCCCCACCGGATCCGACTATCCACCTTCGGCCTATGTCTTTGAGCCGTTAACAACGATGTCGTGGATTGCTGCTCATACAAAGCGCGTAGGAATAGGCACCACCGTATTGGTGCTTCCAATGCGTCATCCGCTCAATGTTGCAAAATCTGTTGCCACCATCGACCAATTCAGTGGGGGACGTGTCATCTTGGGTGTGGCTGCAGGTTGGTTAGAAGCAGAGTTCGATGCGTTGGGCATTCCGTTTCACGAACGGGGTGCGCGTACTGATGAAGCAATAAAGATGTTGCGAAACTTTTGGACAAATGACCACATCACAGAAACATACCCAGTACATCAGTCCACGTTGGTCTCTATGCGCACGTTGCCGCAGCCAGTGCGGCATGTTCCGCTGTGGATTGGTGGCCATGCCGATGTTGCCTTGCGACGTGCAATAGATGTGGGCGATGGTTGGCATGGTGCGTTCCTGTCGCCTGAGCAAACAGAAAAGCGAGTGCAAAAGCTACGCGCTGGGCGTCCGGAAGAAACGTTTGCCATTTCTATGCGCACGCGCTGGGATGCGCTTCTTGATGAAGAAGATCTCATTTTGTATGAAATCGATAGGTACCGAGAAGTAGGGGTAACGCATCTTGTGCCTGAACCTCGTCAACGCACTGTCGATTTGTATATGGAGTCCATGCAGAAAATGGCAAATATTTTGGTGCGTGCCGGTGTTGAAATGGAGAAATAAAACATGGTCAAACAAATAACTCCAGAAACAGCAGTGGTCCGCGGTGGAAAAACCCCGAGTGGTATTTCAGTTCAGCGCAGAAGCCAAACGGGTGTCATTCAAGGCGAAGGAAAAGCTCAGCGTACGCGTGAACGCATCATGCAGGCCGCTCGTATTGTGTTTGCCCGGTACGGCTATCAAGATGCAACTGTTGAACATGTGGTGCGTGAAGCCGGATTAGCTCGTGGCAGTTTTTATACGTATTTCAGTTCAAAACATGACTTATTTCGCCATCTTGCTGGCGTCATTGATCGCAGCATCGCCGAAGAGGTGGTGAAATCCGATGGATTGCGCAAGAGCAGCCCAATTGAAAACTTGTCTATTTCAAATCAAATTTATTTGGCTGTGGTGAAGAGAAACTACGACTTGTACGTTCTTGTTGACGGTGTTGCATCATTCGATAACAGTGTGCGTGATGCACGGCTTGCATCGCGGAAAAAACATATCGATCGTGTTTCCAAGAAAATTAATCAATGGCAGGAATTGGGCTGGGCAGACCCCGACGTCAACGCAGATCTAGCTGCTGCTCTACTCGTGTCCATGACTGCAACCTTTTCGCGGTGGCTGTACGTAGGCCAATCTCATTTTGATGAAGATGAAGCGTTGGATTACCTAAACAACATATGGATCTCTACGTGCAAGTTGAAAGACCCTCAGAACGCAAAGGAAATAAAGTGAGCGGAATTAGTCAAGAAGGAATTCGTATTGAATTCAGCGCATGGGTAGACGCGCACTGGGACGAAGAAATTGGCATCGTCGCCTGGAGAGATCTGTTGGTGGCGTCAGGTTGGGCAGTGCCGTCATGGCCGGAACGGTGGTTTGGAAAAGGTTTGCCAGTGTGGGCAGACCAGGTTGTTGCTGGCGTCATTCGTGACAAAGGGCTAGTGGGGCCGCCTATCGGCGGTGGTATGAACCTTGCCGCGCCAACAATTTTGGTGCACGGTTCCGATGAGGTGAAAGAAAAGTTTTTGCGCCCAACTTTGGTTGGGGAAGTGAAGTGGTGTCAGTTATTTAGCGAACCAGGCGCAGGTTCAGACCTAGCTGGTTTGTCAGCCAGTGCGGTACGCGATGGCGATGAGTGGGTGGTGAATGGCCAAAAAGTATGGAACACCAGCGCGCAGTACGCAGACCTCGGCATGTTGCTGGTGCGTACGAACTGGGATCGTCCTAAGCATCATGGTATTTCGTTTTTTGTTCTGCCCATGCATCAACAAGGTGTTGAAGTGCGGCCAATTCATCAGATGAACTATCACAGTTCGTTTAATGAAGTGTTCCTCACCGATGCACGTGTTCCCACCGAGAACTTAGTGGGTGACACCGAAGATGGGTGGCGCATTGCGCGTACAACGCTTGCTTATGAACGCACCTTCAGCACACTGCGCCGCCCAGCATTTCTTGGAGATGAAAATTCACTCGGTCGCACATTGCGTGAGGCAAAAGAAGAAGCAGAACGCCACTTCCAAACTTATGTGTGGTACCCACAACGTGCCGGCCGGCCAGACTTAGCAATTGAACGTGCGCGTGATAACGGCGTTGCAAGTGACCCAGTGGTGCGTCAGGCCATTACACGGCTGTATTCCTTTAGTAAGGCAAGTGAATGGACCTCATCGCGCGCGCAAGCAGCGCGTGCCCTTGGTCGTGCAGCGGGCCCAGAAGGTTCACTTGGAAAACTTGCCGCTTCAGAAGTGGCACGCATGTCGAACACTGTGCATTCGCTTATTTCTGGAACACAAGGTGTATTAAAAGATGGCGATAGCCCACTCGATGCAGTCATTGCGGAAGTGCTTATCTCTACGCCGGCACAATCTATCGCGGGTGGAACCGATGAAATTCAGCGCAATATCATTGGTGAGAAAATATTGGGTCTTGCTCGCGAACCAGAAGCAAAAAGCGACAAGTAATTACCTCTGCGAAAGCGATGCTTGTTCGTCGGCGCGCATCCAAGCCTGAGCACCATCGTGGTCGCTGAGTGCACTCAACGACTGCGAAATTTTTGCGGCAATGAGTGCGTTGGGTTGTTGGCGAAACGCCTCGGCTCCAATTTTTGCGGCCTCTTCATAGTTTTCTACACGTTGCAGGCCAGACATCACCAAAATGATGTAGTCGGTTTGTGAGATGCCAGAAGTGGGGCTGCTATTGCGATTGCGCGCCCCAAATAATTGGAGTTGCATCAGTAAAAGAATTGCTGTGAGGGGAAGAAAGCTCCGTGCGGCTTCAAAGCTCACAGCGGCAACAAGCCCAGCAGAGGTAAGCACAATGCTGAACCACATCATGAAATTGGCCCCACGACGTGGCGCTATTTTTTCGAGGGCTGCAGAAACAATGGCACCACCATCGAGTGGGATGACGGGAATGAGATTCACCACCGCTAAAACAATGCCCGCCCACCAGATGCTGAGCGTTGCGTCGTTGCGCAAAATATCGCTGCGCGATAGCGGGTTCGCCCCAAGTAAAAACATGGCGATGGTCGCAACTGTTCCTTGAGCGAATGATCCGGCAGCTGCAATGCCTGCTCGTTCCCATCGGGCAAGGGGACGGCTTGGTAAATACGAGGCATAGCCAGCAAGAAAGTCGAGTGAAATTTCGGCATGCGCTCCGGTGGCGCGTGCGGCAAGAGCATGGCCGAGTTCGTGAATGAGGGTGAAGGCGGCAAGTGTTCCCGCGACCCATAGTCCAAGCGAGCCACCATAAATAAAGACAACGAGCCCGAGAAAAATGATAAATCCGGGGCGAATTTCCACGCGGAAACCGAGAAGCGTGAAACTTCTGAAGTGGGTACCGCGTTCTTTCAACATTTGCTTGAAGCCTAAGGGCATTACGCCTCTAGACTTTTACCGTGCCACTTGTATATGCCTTCGACCACAAACATCGCCGTTCTCCACGAGACATGAAAGACCTTCTCGGTGGAAAGGGTGCCAACCTCGCCGAGATGATGAGCGTCTTGAACCTCCCCGTGCCTCATGGTTTCACCGTCACCACAGACGCGTGCCGTGAGTACATGAATGGTGGATGGCCAAAAGGCCTCGACCTCGAAATTGCAAAGCAAGTTGCTGCGCTCGAGAAAAAAATGGGACGCAAACTTGGCAACGTTGCTGACCCACTTCTGGTGTCGGTGCGCTCTGGTGCAAAGTTCTCTATGCCCGGCATGATGGACACCGTTCTCAACTTGGGTCTGAATGACAAAACAGTTGTTGGTCTTGCCAAGGCAAGCGATGAGCGTTTTGCTTACGACTCATATCGTCGTTTCATCAGCATGTACGGGCGCATTGTGCTCGGTCTCGGCGGTGAAGAGTTTGAACACGAACTCACCCAAGCTCGTTTAGCTGCTGGAGTTGCTTCCGACTCTGAAATTCCTGCCGCCGCACTCAAGGCCATTTGCGACTCGTATAAGAAAATTGTGCAGACCCACACGGGTAAGGCATTTCCGCAAGACCCTGTCAAGCAGTTGCGTGGAGCAATTGAAGCAGTGTTCCGCTCTTGGAATGGTTCTCGTGCCATTGCCTACCGTGTACGTGAGAAAATTAGCCACGATCTTGGTACTGCCGTCAATGTTCAGGCCATGGTGTTTGGCAACCGCGATGACAACTCAGGAACTGGTGTTGGCTTTACGCGTAATGCGGCCACAGGCGACAACAAGCCATATGGTGACTTCTTGGTGAATGCCCAAGGCGAAGACGTTGTTGCAGGTATTCGCAACACAGAAGATCTCGATGCGCTGAAGCGCAAATTCCCCGTTATTCATAGCGAGCTCATGGCCATTTTCTTGCGCCTCGAGAAGCACTACAAAGATATGTGCGATACCGAGTTCACTATTGATCAGGGCAAGTTGTGGATGTTGCAAACACGTGTTGGCAAGCGCACAGGTGCAGCAGCACTCAAGATGGCTGTCGACATGACCAAGGGCACTGGCAAAGGTAAAGGTGCTTGGAAAATTTCGCGCAAAGAAGCCATCATGCGCGTTACTGCCGACCACCTCGACCAGGTATTGCACCCGCAGTTTGCTAATAAAGGAATTGTTCTTACCAAGGGTCTCGCTGCATCACCTGGTGCTGCAGTAGGCAAGGTCTATTTCACCGCCGACGATGCAGCCGATGCGGCCGACCGTGGCGAAGCAGTCATCTTGGTGCGCAACGAAACAAGCCCTGAAGACGTTCACGGCATGATGGTGTCGCAAGGCATTCTCACCGCACGCGGTGGGCTCGTCAGCCATGCCGCCGTGGTGGCTCGTGGGTGGGGTACACCTGCCATCGTGGGCGCCGAGGCCTTACGCATTGAAGGCAAGCAGTTCTCTGTTGGCAGCATTGTGGTGAAAGAAGGCGACGTTATTTCACTCGATGGCGCTTCGGGCGAAGTGGTCGTTGGCGAGTTGAAGCTTGAGGCCGCAAAACCACCAAAAGAATTTGAAACAATTTTGAAGTGGTCCGACGAAATTCGTAAGGGCAAACTTGCTGTTCGCGCCAATGCCGACACCGGTGAAGATGCAAAAAATGCTCGCGAACTTGGCGCAGAAGGTATTGGCTTGTGCCGCACCGAGCACATGTTCCTTGCGCCCGACCGTTTGCCTGTTGTGCGCCGCATGATCTTGGCCGACACACCAGAAGAAGAAACAGCAGCTCTTGAAGAGCTTCGCAAAGTACAAAAAGAAGACTTTGCTGCCATCTTCCGCGAGATGTCGGGCCTTCCCGTCACCGTGCGTTTGCTCGACCCGCCACTACACGAGTTCTTGCCACGCGTGCTTGACCTCGAAGTGAAAAAAGCTTCGGTTGGTTTATCTCACGAAGAAGAGAAGTTGTTAGAAGCAGCCGAAAGCTGGGCTGAATTCAACCCAATGATTGGTACCCGCGGTGTGCGACTTGGCGTTATTAAGCCAGGTCTTTATGCCATGCAAGTGCGAGCACTTATGGAAGCTGCCGACCAAGTGGCGAGCGAAGGTTTCAAACCCATTGCAGAAGTAATGATTCCTCTCACCGTTACACGTGAAGAACTTGCTCTTGCTCGTTCATGGGTAGAAGAAGTGTTGCGTGAAAACGCCACACGTCCTGCGCCAATGAACAAAGGCAAAAAAGTGTCGCGCCCGAAGGTCACCATCGGAACAATGATTGAAACCCCTCGTGCGGCATTGCGTGCCGATGAACTTGCAGAAGAAGCCGACTTTTTCAGCTTTGGTACCAACGACCTCACACAACTGGTCTTTGGCTTTAGCCGCGACGACATTGAAAGCCGCATGATGCCTGCGTATCTTGAAGCCGGTCTCTTGAAGCGCAACCCTTTTGAAACCATCGACCAAAATGGCGTTGGTGAGTTGGTGTTCCTTGCAACTCAACGTGGCCGCAAAGTAAAGCGCGACCTCAAAATTGGCGTATGTGGTGAACATGGTGGCGACCCAGAGTCCATTGAACTTTTCTACAAGGCCGGCTTGAACTACGTCAGCTGTTCACCGTTCCGTGTACCTATTGCGCGCTTGTCTGCGGCACAATCGGTATTGGGCGCTAAGCACAGCGAAACTAAGTAAGCGTCATCTCGGTGCAAATGACTCGAGGAGATTCAGGCGAAGGCTAGGCAGTAGCCTCTCGCATATGGCAATCTCCGACGACGACATCGAGGCGTTGCGTCAACGCGTGTCTATTGTCGACATCGTGCAAGCTTCGGTTGCTTTGCGTCGAGTAGGTCGCAACTGGGTGGGGTTGTGCCCCTTCCATGCAGAGAAGTCTGGCTCGTTCAACGTGCGTGAAGAGACGGGTCGTTATCGTTGCTTTGGTTGCGGTGCGTCGGGCGATGTTTTTAAATTTGTACAAGACATGGAGCATGTCGATTTCGTTGGTTCGGTAGAAGCTCTTGCAGCCAAAGTAGGCATGCAACTCAACTACACCTCGGGTACAGAGTCGAAAGATCGTCAGCGGCGTAAGAAGCTTGTTGCTGTCATGGACAACGCGGCAACGTGGTACCACGAGCGTTTGTTGAATAGCCCCGATGCGCGAGAAGCTCGCGATTACCTGCGCTCGCGTGGCCTGGCCGGCGATATTGCTCGACAATTCCGTATTGGCTGGGCGCCAGACGACTGGGATGCGCTCAGCGTGGGCTTATCGCAAGGAAAGCAGGCCTCGGTAGAAGATCTGCGAGAAACAGGTCTTGCATTCACCAACAAGCGTGGGAAGTTACAAGACGCTTTTCGCGCTCGCATTTTGTTTCCCATCTTCTCCGACACCGGAGATGTGTTGGCTTTTGGCGGGCGCATTATGCCGGGCAGTACCGACCCTGCAAAATACAAGAACTCACCAGAAACTCCCATCTATTCCAAGTCGCGCACGTTGTACGGGTTGAACTGGGCAAAGTCCGACATCGTGGCAAGTGATCAGGTGGTCATTTGCGAGGGCTATACCGACGTCATCGGTTTTCATCGCGCTGGTATTGCGCGTGCAGTTGCAACTTGCGGAACAGCGCTCACCGAAGAGCACGTGCGTATTTTGAAACGCTTCGCGAATCGTGTAGTGCTGGCGTTCGACGCCGACGCTGCGGGTCAAGGTGCCGCCGAGCGTTTTTATGAATGGGAATCGAAGTACTCCGTCAGCGTGAGCGTGGCGCATTTCCCTGCAGGAAAAGACCCCGGTGAACTCTCGTTAACAGACCCCACTGCATTACGCGAAGCTATTGACAATGCTCAGCCATTTTTAGGTTTCCGTTTGCAGCGCGTGCTCGACGCAAGTCCCATTCGCACGCCTGAAGATCGAGCAAAAACTGCAGAGAAAGCTGTGGGGGTTATTAACGAACATCCCGACATCAACGTGCGCAAAATTTACGCTGGCCAAGTGGCAAGCCATACGGGTCTTCCAGTTGCCGATGTGGTGAAGCGCGTTGAAACTCGCACACGCAATGTTTCATTTACCCCCGTCGACCAAAAGCGCTCAGCACGTGAAAATGCCGAGTTTGTTGCCGTGGCCACCCTCTTGCACGAGTGGGACACCATCGCCCCGTGGCTTGTTGAGGGTCTTTTCCCCACCGACACCATGCGTCGGGCCTTTCTCGCTTTAGCCGAAAGCAACGGCAACCTCGATAACGCATTGAGTCTTGCCGACCCTGAAGCCCGTGAGGTCTTGGAACGGGCTGCAGTGGCCGATATTGAGGCCGATGGGCGCAAAGAGGCAATGAACCTGCTCTCAGCAGCAGTGCGTAGGGAACTCGCTGGTCACCGCGGAGTAACAGACCCAGAAATGTTGTTGTCTGACCGCGATGCACGATTGCAACTTGAACTGCTTGAAGATCGACATGCAAGTGAAAATGCCGCCGCGTTTCTCTTGGAGTGGGTCAGTGAGCGGGCGGTAAATCATGTCACAGAATGAATCTAGGCTGTTGCCGTGGCAGTAACCGAACGTGGCTCCGACGCAATGCGTTTGTACCTCAACGAAATTGGTCAGCACACGTTGCTCACATCCGACGATGAACGCCGTTTAGGCAAACTCATCAAAGAAGGTCTCGTTGCTGTCGAGCGCCTCACCGGCGACCAACCCATCGATGCAGGCGAGAAACGCACATTGCGTCGAGCAGCACAAGAAGGCCAAGCCGCAAAAACACACATGGTGCAAGCCAACTTGCGTTTGGTCGTTTCTATTGCGCGTCGCTACGACGGCAAAGATCTGCAACTTGCCGACCTCGTGCAAGAGGGAAACATCGGCCTCATGCGCGCTGTCGATAAATACGACTATGAAAAGGGTTTTAAGTTTTCCACTTATGCCACCTGGTGGATCCGTCAGGCAATGACGCGGGCAATGGCCGACCAAGGTCGCAACATTCGCATTCCCACGCACATGATGGAACTTGTCAACCGAGTACAGCGCACCGAGCGTGAACTGACTGCCGAACTGGAGCGCGACCCCAGCCCCGAGGAAGTGGCCCATCGGTGTGGCTTAGAAGTGGGGAAAGTACTGGAACTCATGCAATACGCCTTTGGCACGGTCAGCCTCGACACGCCACTGGGTGACGATGGCGACGGGGGAGCCTGGGTCGACATCATTGCTGATGAAAAAGTAGAAACACCGAACTCCGCCGCAGAACGACATGCCCTCATCAATCTTGTTGAAGCAGAACTCGATGGTTTACCTGAACGTGATTGTGAAATTCTCATGATGCGCTTTGGTATCTCACGTCAGCCGCGCCCCTTCGACGAAGTGGCATCGCAATTTGGTGTAGCGAGAGAACACGTGCGGAACATCATTAAAGAACTTGTCCATGCCACAAATCATGAACTTGCTGCCAAACTTAAACGCGCTCCAACCGAGGCCGAGGAAATAGAAGCAGAGAAAGTGCTCGAGCTCGTACCTGAAGCCTTTGGCTCATTACGCAACGATTGCCCACTAACCGACAATGCCGACGCAAAAGCATGGGCTGCAGCCATAGCTCATGAAAAGACAGAGACATTCGACTCAGCAGCAGAACGTGCCGCACATATTGCTCTCGTGCGTTTAGGTCTGAAGCATCTTGCCGAGATGGACTGCGAAATTTTGAAGCAGCACTTTGGTGTTCGCCGCCGCCCGCGCACCCTCGATGAAGTGGCATCAGAAATTAAGGTCACTCGCGAACGTATTCGTCAAATTGAACAAAAAACGCTGGCGCGGATGCGCCACCCCCATAATTCTGCTCGTCTTCGGGGCTTTCTCGATGACTAAAAGCACCCTGCGCTGATAACCTGCGTTACGCCTTTCCGGGGTAGCTCAGTTGGCAGAGCAACGGACTGTTAATCCGTTTGTCGAGGGTTCGAGCCCCTCCCCCGGAGCTACTGCATTGCCTCGGCAAGAAGCTCCATCGACCTCAGTCGAGCCGGAGTGTTCTCACAATGGTGTACCACCATTAGTTCATCGGGTTCAACGGCATGCAGAAACGCATTGACCTTCTCTTTCACAACCTGCGTGTTGCCCACCGCGCTGTAGGTGAAGATCTGGTTCAGGTACTGCGCGCGCGGCGAGTTGAGAAGGTCATTTACTTCCTCTTCACTCAGCCTGTTGCCGGGCCCACCAAAAAGAGCCTTGGCAAACACACGACGCCGGCGGTCAAGTTGTCGCTCGGCATCGGCAGTGGTGTCGGCAGCAATAATGTTCATGCTCGCCATTGCATGTGGCTTGTCGAGCTGGGCCGATGGGGTGAAGCGCTCGCGGTAAATGTGTAGCGCTTCATGCAGGTGTTGCGGGGCAAAGTGCGAAGCAAATGCAAATGGCAAACCCAACACCGCTGCAAGCTGCGCGCCGAACAGTGAAGAGCCCAAAATATACAGCGGAATGAATGTGCCATAACCCGGGGTTGCCTGCACATGTTCTACGCGCGAAGTGTGTGAGAGAAACCCTTGAAGTTCTACAACGTCTTGCGCAAAGTGCTCGGCAGAACGTGGGTCACGACGTAATGCACGAAAAGTATTTTGATCGGTTCCTGGTGCACGGCCAAGACCAATATCAATACGACCCGGGTGTAGTTCTGCCAAGGTGCCAAATTGTTCAGCAATAACGAGTGGTGAATGGTTTGGCAACATGACACCGCCAGAGCCAAGGCGAATAGTAGAAGTTTTTGCTGCAACGTGAGCAATGAGAACCGCGGGTGCCGACGACGCAATAGATTGCGAATTGTGGTGCTCTGCGTACCACACTCGCGTATAGCCCAACTGTTCGGCTTTTTGAGCAACGGTCACACAACCGTTCAGGCTTTCATGAACCGATTCACCTTCGCCAATGGAAGCAAGGTCGAGAAGAGACAGTGGAACCTTGCTCACAGTGACCTTTCGCTTCGGTGGAGTGAAATGAACGATAGCCTGAGCAGTCGCGCGGGCCCATAGCTCAGTTGGTTAGAGCAGGGGACTCATAATCCCTTGGTCGCAGGTTCGAGTCCTGCTGGGCCCACCATGGGGTGTTAGTAAAATAACGCCCAACTGTTACCGAAAACATGACTCCTCAGAGACCGGTCAGCGAGGCTGTCGGCATGTAACTCAAAAAGATAAGTAGGTGAATAGCTAAAAAGCCCGCACTGGACGCACGTAAAACGGGCCGAGGTAGGCGCTACCCATCTTTTTGTCGAGGCCCTGATAGCCCCCGAGGATGAAACCTTGGTACCACACGGTGTCGGCGTTCCACTCAGAAGAACTAAAATAGTAGCCAGTCGAAAAACCAGTGCGAATCGTCCCAGTCATATCGGTGCACGTTATCGCGGTGCTATCAGCCGTCAAGTTCCAGGCGTAACGACACAACTGATTCAACTCAAGTCTTGATGGCAAAAACCAGTCGGTTTTGCTGCCGCCTCTATAAGCACGTGCCGCAGTCGCGGCTTTACCTGCAGTATCCGACTGAGCAATGATTGCAGTTGTGTTTGCATGACCTGTACCAATTGCTTGGCCTTGAGCAGCATTACCCGGTATCGCAGTGCTCGTGTTACCCGACCATACGCATCTTGGATCCACTAATGTCGTTCCTAATAATGCACAGTTGGTTTGGTTGGCTGGTGTTGTTGACACAATCCACCCGGCTGGCGCTGCCTCAAGATATTTGCATGTTGAAATGCTGTTTAGACCAGCGGTATTGCAGGTTGAACCTGGTGACGTGAACGGGTCACCCGCATGCACATAAAACACTGTGCCACCACCAGGACCTGTCTCGCCGACCTTGCAGGTTCCGCCTGTTGCACAGGTGGTTGGAGAAAAAGCCCGCACTGGACGCACGGAGATCGTGCTCCCCAGAGACTTGTCGCTCTT
>JBAXNF010000020.1:0-17816 GCA_037133935.1 bacterium | reverse complement strand
GCACGCGCTATGTCGACATTGAACTGATCGGGAACAGTTCCACGAACGTCATACGCTTTAAAAATATTGGTGAGATCTGAATGTTTCATCTCTTGATTACATTAGCGGTGGCATTGGAGTGCCATAACGATACGGGCCGCGTCGCCACCAAAAAATAACAATTCCGATGCCAACTAATGTCAACAAATACGCAAGTTTGTCGAAGCCGGTAGATGAATATTTCAATTTCACATTTTTTTCGGTGGGAATAACCACCATCATGTTTGGCGCCGCCCTGTACGGCCCTTTTGCACCAGAAACGGTCCAGTTCGGGAAATAACTCACTCGCACCAACACGGGCACTCCTATTTTGTCGACCGAGAACGACACTGAATCTTGCGTGTGTGAAAAATTCGTAATGTTCACTAGCGGCAAAGCCACTGGAGAGATTTTCTCAACAGGCTGAACAATGTCAACACTGCGCGAGGAACTGCCTGGCTCGCCGACTTGGCGATTGAGGTCTGGCGCAACAGAAACTCGTTGCCACTCCTTAGGACCATCGGCAACAGGAGTAGCAGCCCATTCATCGGTGTTTTGCAACCAGCTTGACCCCAGCTCTAACCACCGCTCACGCTGATCGCCAGAGCGCTCTTCAACGACAACTGGCTGCACGGTCATTGGCACTACCCAATCACTATTTGCAACTTCGTACACCACCCACGGCCCGCTACGAGCAACCTCGGTGAGATCTTTTTGTGTCTTTGCTTGCGTGACAGCTTCTGGCGTGTAGGCCATGTAATAGCGCACACCGAGTTCTTGCAAGTAATGAACACCCTTTTCGGCATTGTTGTTGTCGTAGCGCAATTCACGAACCGGGTTACTACTTTGTTTCGACATTGCAGCAGCACTAATGAAGTGATATGGCGTTGTACCCGCAGCTTCGAAGAAGAGCCCCTCTTGCGAACCAATACAACCGTCGGTCCAGAAAGGCAGCAACATGAGCGCCATTGTGGTTCCGTATTTATTGAGGTCGCCGCTGTTTTCCCATAGTGCCCGACCACAACCTAAAGCAGGGTCTTCACCAATTTTTTTCATGGTCTGCACAATGCCTTCGTACTCGCCATAGGCGGGTTTGCCTTCATACCCTTGAAAGTTCCAGCGTGCCCACCCATCGACAAATGCTTTGTTTCCCGAAGGCCCACGGAATGGACCCCATGAATATTCCGACTTATCGTTTGCCCCTGCTATCACAGAGGCGAAAGGCAACTGCTGAAACCGAAATCCAAAAATGCATAGAACTGTGACCGCAACTGCCCACACGGAAGCATTTCGAACAAACCCAGAAGTCACTTCTGCAGGAATATCTAACGACTTTTCCCCACGTTCAAGCATTGCTAAACGCACTACCGATGCAATGACGGCATATATGCCGATCATCATGAGCATGTAGCGCAGAAGATACATAAACGGCAAGAGTCGCGGGTTCCACAAAAGGCCAATGACCGGCAAGCTGTCGCGAGTGATGTACACCCCTGCAAACAATGCAGTGCACAACACGCCCATCCACATGCCAAATATTTTTTTGCGAATAATGCAGGCAGCAAAACCAACGAGGGCAAATGCCATCACAAAGAGATCCCAAAAAACGGTGTGAGGGAAAAACATGTCCCAGAATGAATCGGTTGCACCACTTGGTCGTGGTTCATATTTCATGTCGGTCATGTAGGCGTGTGCGGTAAGAAACGGCAACACCCAAAACGACGAAAGCAAGACCGCTACACCTATGGCGCTTGCCCCAAAACGAAACCTTTGTTTATTGGCATGCATGAGAACCATCAGTGCCGCACCACCAAACACAAAAATGAGAACGATGCCATGACTTAACCCAGCTAGGGCAATACATATTGCTGCTGCTGCCCTTTTTGATCCATCGTCAAGACCGCGAGCTAAAAAACCCAACCCAAGAACAGCAAAAGCCAGCGCAATAGAAAAGGAGAACTCACCCGCCATGGTGCTCGCTATGTTTCCACCGTAAATAGTGAAGCTTTCATCGAATAGAAAGACAGTTGCAGCGAGGGCAAAAAGTTCGGGCAATGGATACGCGAATCGAGCAAGTTTTCCAAATGCCCACGCACATGCGGGGAGCGCAATAATTCCTGCCACTGCAACAATTTTGAATGCAATTCCATAGGGAAGAACGATGTCGAGCAACAAGATGAACAACGCCGGCACCACCATATAAAAGCGATACGTAGGCAAACCAGAGTACCAATCCATACTCCAACCCGACAGTTTTAAGTGCGGCAAAAGGTTGTCGCGCAAAAACGCTGGGCCCCATACATGGGCTCCCATGTCGCCACCTGTTGGCGTGTTGTTTTGAAATATAAGTGAAGGATGCAGCGTTGCAAATAGAAACAACATCGACCCACCCACAATGACAATTGTTGAAAAAAGTTGAAAGCCAAGAAACGAAGCAACAAGTTTCCGGATTCTTTGTGGCTCGCTCACTTCGTCTTCGACGTCGTGTTCGCTTTCAATCTCAGTTGTCATATAAATACCATTGTGGCATTTATGTTGCCGAAAAATGTCTCACTTCAGGGCTACAAGTAATAATCCGGTCGCATTGAAAGCCATATGGGTCACTATGGAAAGCCCAATTCTGCGCGAAAAGTGGTACGACAACCCCAAAACCAAGGCAATAGCGAACAACCCGGGGTATTCCACGGGTACAAAATGAATGAACGCAAACCAAACCGCAGCGACCACCAGCGCAACACCGTGGTTCATGGTGCCACGCAAGGTTCCCTGAATGAATCCTCGATACACAAGTTCTTCCACAACTGGTGCGCCAACCACCACGATGAGCACAAGAACCACGAGCCACCATCCTTGTGCGCGGTCGTAGAGGTCGCTGGCACGTTCCTCAACATCTGCTGCATCGAACGTGGCCGGAAAGATTTTGCGTAACGGCCAGTAGACCGCACTCACTAAAACTATTTGGGAAGCAATTCCTAACGGAATACCCAGCGCATCAATGGGCCGAAAGCGAACGGAATAGTCATTCCAAAAATTACCTGAACCTAATTTGCGCGACAGCAGCACCAGCATCACCACAAATGGGGTCCACAGCGCAAGGGCCGACGCGGCAAGTATCCAAATGGGTTCTTCACCAGATGGTGCACTCGAAGCACCCGCAATGGCTCCACCAAGAATGTTGGCAACGAGATAACAACCAAGCCAACCGCCAATAACCATTGGCAGGGAATAGCGCGACTCAGTTCCGCGGTAATCGCTGGAGTGACGCGGAAGTGAACTACCCGGCAAGGCGATTAGGGGTGATGAAGTGGTACACGGCACGGCGGTCTTCGAGACGCCATCCTGAAGGAACAGTGGTGCGTTTCCCGTGTCGCTCGCAGAGGTCGTAGGCATGCGGATCACGTTCAGATTGCAATTGATCGATCCAGGCAACCGAGCGGTTGTATTGATAGGTAAGGGTCATTGACGCCGGCGTGGAGCATCCGGAACGTGAACATTGGCGGGCCATGGAAGAACGATATCCATACCCGATTAGGAGGTGGGGGATACATGACGACCACCCAACCCATATCATGAGGGCATGAGCAACTTGCCCCCGCCTCCACCCCCCTCACAAACTCCAGGGAGCACACCCCCATCACCTCAAAAAAATGGCCGCCAACCGCGTAAAAGCCCATTCGGCTCCAAGCGCAATAATTCAGACCCGTCTGCCCCAAAATCAGAAAAGCAGCAGTTGCCAAAATGGGCTGTATGGCTCATTGCCGTTTGCGCTCTTGCCCTTATTTTTGGGCCACGCTTTCTCCCCACTAAGAACTCAGAGAAGCTCACCTACACCGAATTTCTCTCGCAGGTTCGCCTTGGCAAGGTCGACAAAGTTTCCATTAACAACACCACCAATGTGTTGTCGGGAACACTGAGCGACGGACGCAAGTTCAATACCACTGGCGCTCCCCTTCTCAGCGATGCCGACGAAAAGCTCTTGAAAGACCAAGGAGTTGACTACAACTACAACACTCCTCAGGCCAACTGGTTCACCAGTCTCATCCCTATTTTGTTGCCGTTCTTTCTCATCATCGGCATTTTCATGTTCATGCAACGCCGCGCTATGGGCCAAGCCGGAAACATCATGTCTATTGGCCGCAGTCGTGCCAAAACCTATAATGCCGACAAACCCTCCACCACGTTCGCCGATGTTGCTGGATACGAAGGCGTCAAAATGGAAATTAAAGAAGTTGTCGACTTCTTGCGCATGCCTGAACAGTTCAAAGAAATTGGTGCACGCATTCCGAAGGGCATTTTGCTCGTTGGCCCTCCAGGAACAGGTAAAACACTCTTTGCTCGCGCAGTAGCTGGCGAAGCTGGTGTGGGGTTCTTATCTGTTACAGGGTCCGACTTCATGGAGATGTTCGTGGGTGTTGGTGCAAGTCGTGTGCGCGACCTCTTCCAACAAGCCCGCAAAATGGGACGCGCCATCATTTTCATCGACGAAATCGACTCAATCGGTCGTAAGCGCGGAGCCGGCCTTGGTGGCGGGCATGACGAGCGTGAACAAACGCTCAACCAAATGCTTGCCGAAATGGACGGCTTTGAAACAAGTGAAGGCATTGTCATCATGGCGGCCACAAACCGCCCCGACGTACTCGACCCCGCACTATTGCGCCCTGGTCGCTTCGACCGCTCCATCATTGTGCCGTTGCCTGAATACGAAGAGCGCCTTGCCATCTTGAAGGTGCACTCACGCGACAAGCGCATGGCCCCCGAGGTCAGCCTTGAAACCATGGCTCGTGCAACACCTGGCATGAGCGGTGCCGACCTTGCCAACTTGGTCAATGAATCTGCACTATTTGCGGTACGCCGTGGCGCAAAACAAGTGGAGCACATCGACTTCGAAAACGCACGCGACCGGGTTGTTTTGGGTGCGAGCCGCGAAAGCCTCGTGCTCAATGCCGACGAGAAAAAAGCAACTGCGTACCACGAAGGTGGCCACGCTGTTCTTGCATCGGTTCTTCCACACAGCGACCCTCTCCACAAAGTCACCATCCTGCCCCGCGGCATGGCACTGGGCGTTACCTGGACCCTGCCCGAAGAACGTCATACATATTCAAAAGAATATTTCGAAGACATCATTTGCAAAGCAATGGGTGGCCGTGTTGCCGAGATGATGGTCTTTGGCAATTTAAATAGCGGAGCAGCAAACGACCTCGAGCAAGCAACAAGCATCGCGCGGCGTATGGTGCGCGAATGGGGAATGAGCGAAGCAGTTGGCCCCATGGCCTGGAATAGTCAGCAGCAAGTCTTCCTTGGCGAAGACCTCATGACTAATGGTCGCGAGTACAGCGACGACACTGCCAAGTTGGTTGATGGTGAAATTGCTCGCATCTTGCGCGCACAAGAAACCCGTGCTCGCGAGGTGCTCACCAAACATCGCCGTGGTCTCGACCTTGTTGCCCTGCGTCTACTGGAAGAAGAAACAATGGACGGACCAGCCGTATTGCGCCTTGTTCAACAGGGCTTAAGTGAGTCTGCTTCTCCGTCGTCTTCACCTGCAGCGGAAGTTTCACGACCCGAAATCGCTCGCGACCCCGGCTGACGCATCTCTGCAACACCAGCCCATAAGTCAGTTGCTGTAACCGGCCCAATGAAACTGCCGTGTACAACCCCGTCTGCATCAGCAACAACAACGGCGGGCACTGCATCAATGCCATAACGGTCGTGTAGGTCTTTGCGCTCTGGGTACTCCACGTTGACCACCACAACTTGCGATGTAGCTAAGGCTTGCGCTTTCGAGACCACGTCAATGCATGTAGAGCACGTAGCTGACGAGAACACTGCGACTAGCCACTGCGCTTCTGGCTGAGCAAAATCGTTTCTGTCAACCTGCACGGGCACTTCCATTTTTGGCTGCGTGGGGGCTTGGGGCTTGCGACGCTGTAAGAACTGGGCCAGCAGAGCAGCAACTACAACTACCGCGACAACCGCAATGAACTTCACGCTCCCACCTTATGCATTCTCCTATTTACCTCACGAATTATTGTAAGGTCAGCGCCACGTGCTACTTCTTAAAGAAAGATTCACCTCATGCTTGAAGGATTCCTCGCCTTTCCACTCTGGCTCATCGTGCTCATCAGCATTGGCACTCCAGTACTCATCGTGATTCCGATTGTGCGAGCAATTTTCAACGCTCGCATTCACGCTGAAGGCGACGACACCGAAGGTCTCGTAGCGGTATTTGGCTTCATCGGCACTGCTTTCACCTTACTGCTGGCCTTCATCATTGTGAATGTATGGAGCGACCAAGTGTCTGCTCAGAATATTCTTTTTGACGAAACCACTACTTTGGAATCAATCATCGTAGAAACGCGTGCTTTTGACCCTGCTCTAGCGCCAACAATTAAGGGTCTCATCATCGATTATCTAGAAGATGTGCGCAAATATGAAATTGATTCCGTTGCGCCCGCTGGAGGGGACACTCGTGCTGAAACTGCATTTGAGAAACTGCTCGAAGAATTCAATATTCTAGAAAAAGACCTTGAAAGCGACGACGAGAAAAAAGCTGAAGCTCAAACAATGCTCGAAGAAGTAAAGCAACTCGTGGACGACCGCGAAAACCGCGTGAGCAGCGCCTCTGGTTCGCTGGATGCAATGACCACCATTGTGGTGATTGTTCTGGCATTGCTCACCGTGCTCACCATGGCACTTCTCCCCGCTCCTAGCCGACGCTGGATTAAGTGGGTCCAATCTTTAGGTGTTGCAGTTGCCGTTGGGCTTGTGATGTCTTTGGTCTTCTACATCGCTTCTGACGCCTACACCAGCAAGGCAGAAGATCAACAAATCAAACGCGTAGAAGTTGCCCTAGAAATGCAACTTGCTGAATAGCTCTACTATCTCAATGGCAGTGCTGCAACAAGATCTCTTCCCTTCACACCAAAAGTGCGGGGAAGAGAACGCACCACAATGAGATCTTGCGTAGAAACAACTTGAAGTTGCCCAAGCACTACGCCCTCAGGCAGCGCAACATAGCGAGTTGCTCCTGGTTCAACAACAATTGCTTCTAGGCCAGCAATGGGTAATGCACCTGCTGGCCCAACCCCTTCAATGCGAGCACTCGCTTGCAATGCAGTCACATTGGTGAGGGCAACGGCATCGGCTGTTCCCGGCGCAATGGGTGACGGAATGGCCCATTGCTTTGCAGCCATAACGAAAGGCACTCCAAGGTCAACAGTGGTTGCCATCGACTTTTCTAGTTGGCGCGTTGACACGTGTTCCACCACAATGCCGGCACCTTCAAGAACCGAAAAAGATACTGCGAATCGGTTCTCTGTTAAGCCAGCGACATTTGCCATGGGAAGAGACACCACGCGGTGCGCAGGAACTGTGAGGTTCAGAGGCGCAACGCCAACACCACCATCACCTGAAAATAACGCAACAACTTTGGCATCATCTTCTGTTGGGTTGAATACAACAATTTGCTCGTTGGGTTTGCCGCGGTAGTCACCTGTTGTCACCCACCAGTCGGTGGCTACTTCTGGGGCACCCAGTTTGAGCGAGTACCCCAAGCGGCCTGTGCCCAAATAATGTTGAGCTCGCGCGGCGACAAAAGTGCCACTGATGGCACGCAGTTCTACACCAACAAGGTCTTCACCACGAGCACCTTGGCTTGCAATATCGAGAACGCGCAAGGAGTGAGGTGGAAGAACGTAACCCTGAAGCGCTGAGGGTTGACGCTCGCCATCTTTTGTAACGAACCGCACATTGATAACAGTTGCATCGGGCAAGGGATTGGTGAGAAGTAGATCTTCTTTGCTATCACTCGCCGTGAAACCATCAGCAAAATACCACTGTGCCGAAGGCTGGTTCACGCAAGGTTGCGTTGAGTCGCCGGCCGGGTAAACGGCACGCTGCTCAACCGATGTTCCTTTGCCGCCAGCTAGTTCCACCAACGCGCTGACATATGCCCCACGTGCACCTTGGCTGAAGTTGTAAATGAGGGAGTCGCGCGGTGGAACGACAATGGCTACCACTTCTGGCTCTGCTTCAATTCCAAACCGCGTTACAACACCTTGAACTTCTGTATCGGTGGGATTCGAGATAGTAATGGTTCCGCCGTAGTCGTTACCCGCATAGGCATCGCCACCGAGTGGAACACCAGGGCAGTACCACGAACTACTGATGGCCGCAATCCTTGCTACGTGTGGAAAAGCTTTCTGCACGTTGGCCGGTGCAGTATCAACTTCCTGGCTTTCGGTATCTTTGCGTGATTCAGACAGCAATAAAACTCCAGCCGCACAACCTGCGACCACAGCCAGCGACAAAACACGACGCCATGTCTTCATTGCGTATCACCGCCAAAGGAAATACCGCGGGCATCTGAACTCAGAGAAACTTCACTTGGGCGCCTGCGCCTGAGACGAATACCGAGGGCGAAAAAGACTGCAAACACCCACATTGCAAATTGTGTAATCACCAACAGCACATGTTTCCATGGTCGCGAAAAGGTGAGCGTTGCAACGGTGTTCGCAGGTACATCGGCAGGAATGTCAAACGCCTGAGTAGCGCCAAAGGCTGGGCGTGACAACACTTTTTGATTCTTTATTTCTAATCGCCAACGTGAAGAGGAAGGAACGGCAGCGCTCACTGTTCCACCACTGACATTGAGTTTTTGAGTTGCGCGACCCGGTATAAAACCTGTTTTTACTGGCGTTGCGCCACGTAGGTCAGACAAAATGAGTGCTTCGCTGCCCGCATTTTTACTTGCCGCAATTCCAGCTTCAGTGAGTTGTGCAAGCGTTGGCGCCCACGCAACATTTTCATAAATTACTAAATCGCTCGCAAAGTATTGACGACGGAAATCGAGCTGTACTTCAAGTGCACTCAAAAGGCCTTCTGGAAGCGGCAAGGGCTGTGCGCGAGTGCTCCGTGACCCGTCAATGAGAGGCACCACGATATAGCGCACGCCGAGTGGGGCGAGCAACCGACCAATGCGCGGGGAATTACTTTTACCCATGTCTTGCAAAGTCTTTTCTAGTGAAACAACAGCAGAAGTTTTTTTTGCTGCCCACTGGTTGTACAAAGTTGCAGCACCATCATCGGTAATTGCGTATCCCAATTGTGCGCTTTCTTCAGAGCCAAATGGAATGGTTCGTGGAGCTGCGGGAAGCAGTAGCGGGTTACCCAAATATAAAATGCGATAGTCACCCTCAACAGGGTTTTTTTGTAACTGCGACAACAGGCTGGACAGCGAAGAGGACGGCTGGTTCCAACGGCCATTTGCTGCATTCACCGCTAATGGGAACACTCCCACTGCTATTGCGCAGAGCGCCAAAACGCTTGCTGGCTGTTGCCAGCCAAACTTCCGGCCCTTCACATCTATTTCGAAAGCTTCCACTGCAGCAATGGCACCAAGCGCAAGACCCAATGCCACCACCGTGAGAAGCACTGCAGGGTCGGGCATTGCCGCATTCACTACGCGTGTATCGCCCACTACCGCAAAACCCAGAAATACAACAACAAATATTGCGCCACGCAGCGCAAGCACGAATCGTTCACCGCGTGCAGTACCAAGGCCCACAACAAGTACGAAGAAATACAGCAGGGCAAAGGTTGCAAAATGAAAACGACCAAAGTCGAAACTTGCTAATTCTTTGAGCCCCTTATGCAGGCCAACACCCGAGTCGAAACCGACAATTGTTTGCCACCAATTGCTGTTGACGAAGTTGGTTAGCCACATGAATTGCAACAGCAGTGCACTGCTCACTCCTACACCAAAAATGCTCGCAGCGCCACGAACAGAAGTTGTTCCACCTGCAACGACGCCACTGAGCCACCACAGCCCAAAGAGCACTACGCATAAAGGAACAAAGGAAGACTCAAACGCCGCTACAACGCCAATAACGAGTCCGAGTCGTACTCCTTGACGTGCGATGTCGCTGGCACGCGCTGTGTCTACGTTGCGTGCAGCATTAAAAGCTGTAATGACCCATGGAAGCGCTCCGTAGCTTGCAAGTGCTCCCCAACGACCCGTTGCAATACATTCATACCCGATGGGCAAGGCAAGGTAGGTAACGACTCCGGCAATGCGGGCTCTGCTTGAAGACGCAGCAGCACTGGCATGCCACATCCCTATTGCAGCAACAAGTAGTAACCCGACTATGGCAAGTGTTCGTAAAAGTGCCGGGTTCCCCAATGAAAAAAATGAGGCGACTGCAACGAGCGCGGTTCCTGTTGGCGCAGGAGACAAGGAGCCAAAACCAGCTGGCCACCAACCCAATCGATACGCGGCTGCCAACGACCTCCACGACTCGGTAAAGGGCACAAATTGACCAATATTTGCTACTCCGCGGAAAAAGAGTTGACGGCTTCCCACCACCACAATTGCGGCGAGCATGCACCCAACAACAACAGAAAAACGCTGACGGCGTTCTCGTTCTTTGGCGACCACAAACGACGCACGTCGGCGCGCATCGCTCTCGGCGCGGCGCATGCGCAAAAAGTTGGTTGCGCGAGCACTACCACGAACTTGCAAGTAATGAACTTCAGCATCATTCACTAGTCGCGATTGCTGCACAATACGGCGGCGTTTTACTACTGAGACCAGTTGAAGCACACCACCGCACGTTGCACGAAGTGCCGCTACCCCTTGTTTCCATTTGCCTGTTGCAATGGAAATGGGCAGCTCTAGCAACGACAAACCAAGCATTTGGAAAAAGACAGGCAAGAGTCGCGCACTAGAGGTGCACGACAAAACTGTTGCCACCCGATTTGTTTCACTCATTTTGGTGAGTTCAATTGCTGGTTGACGAGAAGTGAAATTTTCGCGATGTTGCGCTACTGCACTTGGCACCACGACAACACGACCACCCGTGAGATGCACGCGCCAACACAGGTCCATTTCTTCGCCACCAAAAGTGATGCCAGGGTGAAAACCACCGAGGGTACGAAACAGATCGGACCGCACAAGCAAACATGCACTTGGCAAGCAGAAAACGTCGGCCACTGCATCGTGTTGTTGTTGGTCTTTTTCACCGGGAAGCACAATGGGGTCTATTTCGCCACAGCGGTCAACGCCCATGCCAACGTGCTGCAAAAGTGACGGGTCGTCCCATTGCACAAGCTTCGGGCCTACTACTGCGGCATTGGAACGCGAGAATTCTGTGACAAGTTCGCTCACTGCGTTACTGGCAAGGCACACATCGTCGTGCAAAAAGAGAAAGAGACCGTTGTCTCCCTCCACTAAACGCGCAGCGGCATTTTGGGTTGGTCCATAGCCAGGATTGCCTTCCACCCTGCGCACCGCGGCGAGTGGCAAATGTTGGGCAACATGACTTTCGTAGGCTTGTCGCACCTCGTCATCTGGGCCAACAAGGAAAAAGAGGTACTGGAGCGACTCATAGTCTTGGCTCACCAAGGCATCGATGACCGCCACGAAGTCGGAGCCCACCAACTCTTCTGGCCCGGCCGGGTCGCAGAACACCACCATCGACGCCACCACAGGTGGCACCGCGTTGCCGTTATTTGGCCACTGGTAAGAGGTGAAATCTGTGATGAAGTAAGGCTAGTAGGGAGACCCAAAAAGGCTCCCCACTGACGCCCAAGTGCTTGCAAAAGTTAGCAGTGCGAGATACCCTCCACTTGTGAACATTCCGAGCGACTTTCGCCTCCCCTCATGGAAAATACCCATCATTGAGGTCGATTTGTCAGAAATTGACGTGCCGCAAATCGCTGAAAAAGTCTCTGAATATGGCAAAGAAGCCCTGTACGTCACGGTTGGCACTGGCGTACTCGCCTTCCAACAGTTTCAAGTACGTCGTCGCGAAGTGATGACCACTTTGCAGACAGAAAATCCAGATCTTGGAACACATATTTCTGAAGTTGTAGATCATGCAAAAAGCATTGCAACAATTCTTTGCAACAAACTGAGCGAACGCTCACCACTACGCAACGCATAAGAGCACTAGTCTGCAAGATGCGTGAACAACATCGGTACTAACGAGAAGCGAACTCTCGACGACAGAATTCCACTTCCTGAAGGCACCATCCCCGTCGGCATCGGTCTCTTAGTAGCCGGAGTTGCAAGTTACGCATTTTTTAAAGTTGGCCAACAAGCACTCGGGCAAGAAAACTTCAAACCAATTGTTGCGTTGTGGTTTGCCACCTTTGCTCTGGCACCTGGTTTTTTCATGCCCATTGAACAAGAGGTGGGTCGTGCACTTGCGCACCGACGTGCTCTTGGGCAAGGAGGCCTTCCCATTGTGCGCAAAATTATTCCGCTCACCATTGGCCTTGCGGTCATTGTGAGTGTGCTCGTTCTTGCAGGTAGCCCATGGCTCACCAAAGATTTCTTTGAAGGCCACTGGCTGGTCACTGCAGCACTTATTTTGGCGTTCGTTGGTTACGCACCAGCTCACCTTGCGCGTGGCATTTGTTCGGGCACAGGAAAATTTGTTGACTACGGCATTGTGATGGGTATGGACGGCGCAACACGTATTGCAGGATGCATTGCTTTATGGCTCATTGGTGTGAAAGTAATTGGCGCCTACGCAATGGTTGTTGCTCTTGCCCCAATACTTGGCGTTGCCATTGTGTATTTCCGCGGAGCTCTCAGCACACAAGATGGCGAACCTGCTTCGTGGTCGGAAATTACTCCGAACTTGGGGTGGCTATTAGGTGGCTCCATCATGGCGGCTGCATTGGTGAACGCTGGCCCTATTGGCATGAATATTTTGGCCGATGGTTCTGAATCTGAACTTGTCACCAAATTTGGAAATGGCGTGTTGCTGGCCCGTGTTCCGCTCTTTCTTTTCCAGGCTGTACAGGCTGCACTTTTGCCACGCCTTGCACGCCTTGCTGCACACGGCGACCTCACCGAATTTCGCCTCGCCTTTCGCCGTCTCACCTATGCAGTGATTGCTATTGCAGTCATTGGCGTTGGCGGTTCCGCAATTGCCGGACCGCCCATTTTGAAAGCGGTCTATCAAAGCGACCTCGACCGCCGCACCCTCACCTTGTTAGCCCTTGGCAGCGCGCTGTACATGATGGCTTTAGCCACCGCGCAAGCAGTCATTGCACTGCATGGCCACAAGTGGGTTGCACTCGGGTGGAGTGTGGGCATGACCAGTTTTGTGCTCGCTACATGGCTGTCAAGCAACGACCTGTACTTACGTATTGAAATTGCGTCGGTAGTTTCTTCAGCGTTGGCACTTTGCGTGTTTGTTATTGCACTACGCAGTCGCATTGCTGCTGGCGATACACCCGATGTGGAATCGATGATTGAAGCACTAAGTGACCGCCCACTTGAGGGCTAGTTCACTAACAAGCAATTAACGGTGCAGTTTTGCACTTTCAATACGCAAATCATTTTCCACCATCATTTTCACTAACTCAGGGAAATTGACTTCTGGCGTCCAACCCAATTTGGTTTTCGCCTTGGTGGGGTCGCCAATGAGCAGATCTACTTCTGCGGGTCGGAAGAATTTCGGGTCTTGAGTGACATAAGGGTGCCAGTCGGCGATGCCCACTTCAGCAAATGCCAGCTCGAGGAATTCTTCAATGGAGTGTGTTTCACCAGTAGCCACCACGTAGTCGTCGGGCTGATCTTGTTGCAACATCAGCCACATGGCCTTCACGTAGTCGCCGGCATAACCCCAGTCGCGCTTGGCATCGAGGTTGCCCAGTGAAATATCTTGCTGCACACCCAACTTGATGCGCGCAACTGCATTAGAAATTTTGCGGGTAACGAATTCGAGGCCACGACGTGGGCCTTCGTGGTTGAACAAAATGCCCGAGCAGGCGTACATTCCGTAGCTTTCACGATAGTTCACGGTGATGTCGTGACCAAAAACTTTTGCACAGCCGTATGGCGAACGTGGGTGGAATGGAGTGAGTTCTGTTTGTGGCATTTCACGCACCTTGCCGAACATTTCCGAAGAAGAGGCCTGGTAAAAACGCATCGGGTTATTTTGGGCTCCACCCACCATACGAATTGCTTCCAACATGCGCAATACGCCAAGACCAGTTGTGTTAGCCGTCAGTTCTGCCTGTATCCAAGAGAAATGTACAAAGGAAATTGCGCCCAAGTTATAAATTTCGGTGGGCTGAGCGCGCTCAAGAGTAGACACCAAACTTGGTAGGTCGGTGAGATCGCCTGACAACAACTCGACATACGGGAACTCATCACGCAAGAGTTCAGCACGAGCGTTGTTTTGGCCCTTGATCATGCCAAAGACTTCATAACCCTTTGAGTGCAAGAACTCTGCAAGGTGTTGTCCGTCTTGACCTGTAATGCCTGTAATTAATGCGCGTGCCATATGAACGTTGACTCTAACAGTTGCGCCTCTACGCTCAGTGAGATGATGTGGAGCAAAAACCCATGATTTGTGTCGTTTCCGGCGGGGTTGGCGCAGCTCGTTTCTTACGTGGTGCTCAACATGCCATTGCCCATAACGAACTCATGACAATTGTCAATACGGGCGACGACACGGTGATGCATGGTCTGTCTATTTCCCCCGACCTCGACACCGTTACTTACACCGTGTCGGAATCTATTGACCCCGAGCGTGGTTGGGGTCTTGCCAATGAAACATTTGTCACCATGGAAAACTTGGCGCGTTTTACCGCTGTACGCCCTGCACAATCGCTTGCCGGAGAATCGTGGTTTGGATTAGGCAACCGAGACCTTGCTACACACTTTTATCGCACCACTCGCCTTGCAGAAGGCGCACCGCTTGCAGAAGTGACCGCTGAAATTACACAAGCATTTGGTATTCCGTTTCGCATTCTGCCCATGACCAACGAACGCGTTTCTACAATGGTCACTTTGGTCGATGGAAGTGAAATTTCTTTTCAAGAATACTTTGTGAAATTGCACCATTCAGTTGCCATTCAAAGTGTTCGTTTTGCTGGCATTACTGGTGCAACTGCACTGGGGCTCGACGACATACGGGCAGCCGATGCGGTCATTATTGCTCCGTCAAACCCAGTCGTTTCCATTGGCCCCATGCGGGCACTGAAAAACTTCGACGCAACACTGGCAGCGCGTCGCGACACCGTTGTAGCAATCTCGCCCATCGTGGCCGGAGCCGCGCTGAAGGGCCCGGCAGACCGCATGATGAGCGAGTTAGGGTATGAACCAAGCGTGGTCGGAATTGCCCGCCTGTACGCACCCATTGCTTCCACTCTCATTATTGACACCGCCGATGAGCATCTCATTTCAGCTGTCGAACGCGAAGGAATGCGCTGTGTTGCCACCAATACCATCATGAAAACGGCTGAAATTTCTGCCACCCTCACCCGAACGTGCTTAAGCGCCATTGGCGTGGCAACATAAGAGTCATATGAGCAAGTTAACCGCGTGGGGTGTTGAAGGAATTGGGGAAATTCTTCCCGGCATGCAACTAGGAGACGTCATTGTTGAAGCGTGCTCAAGCGAACCCAATGGGCTCCTTCTAGACAACGATGTTTTGGTAGTAACACAAAAAATTGTGTCGAAAGCAGAAGGTCGTCTCGTAGAGATTGACCCCGACGACCCGCTGTCACACAAAGTGCTTGTTGAAGAAGAAGCTGTACGCATTGTGCGCCGTCGAGGCGACCTCATCATTACCGAAACAAGGCATGGTTTTGTGTGTGCCAACAGCGGCATTGACTTATCGAATGTGCAACGCGGTCAGGCTGCTCTTTTACCTATCGACTCCGACCGCTCTGCACGGCGTATTCGCGACATCGTGAAAGCAAAACTTGGTGTGAATGTTGGCGTCATAGTGAGCGACACCTTTGGTCGCCCATGGCGCAAAGGTGTTACCGATGTAGCAATTGGGGTTGCGGGCATTGCTGGCGTGCTCGACCTGCGCGGCACACCCGATGCGCTTGGCCGCGTGATGCAGGTAACTGAAATTGCCGTTGCCGACGAACTTGCTTGTGCAGCAGAACTGGTGATGGGCAAATCGAATGGCATACCTGTGGGCGTTGTTCGCGGTGCAGATGCAGCGTGGTTTCGCGAGTCGAGCATGGACGAAATTGTGCGCAACCCCAGCGAAGATCTCTTTCGCTAGAGAGCTTTAGTGCTGTGGTGAAACCGTAGCCACGCCGTCAGCTAGTGCGGTAAATGGCGCCCAGGCAAGTTGAATACGTGCGCGCACCGGAGATACCGCAAAGCGCGTAATGTCGCTTGGTCGTTGTTTTCCTACTACTGGCTGCAATGTTGAACCCGCGCTCATCTCTTTCCACAACGCAGCAATGCTTGTTTGCACACCTGTACCAATATTGATAACAAGGCCATCACCTTTTGTGGCTGCTTTCACGTATGCATCAACAACGTCTTCAACAAAAATAAAGTCTCGCGTTTGTTTTCCCGAACCGTAAAATTCAGGTGCTTCGTTATTCGCAAGCGCTGCAGCAAAGGCCGCCACTACCCCATCTTCTGCCCGTTGGCGTGGGCCATAAACATTAGCAATTGCAAGTGCTGTGTACTCCACTGCGTGCACTTCGCGATACACGGCGAGCAACTGCAACAGCGTGCGAGTAATGACGTGCGGAACACTAATGGGTTCACTCACGCGTCCTTCTTTAATGGGAATTTCACGCACGGGCACTTCTCCATAGAGCAGATGCGCAGGCACCCCTAGTACAACTTTTTTTACACCGAACAAGCGAGCTGCTTCTAATGCCGCAACAACTGCGGGTGCAGAGGAAAGCGCAAGTGTGGAATGTGATGCACTTGGCGATAACGCAGTGAGTTGCAAAATAACATCGGGTCGACGCAACGACACCAGGTCGAGAAATTCAGGGGTAGTGACATCGATATTGTGAATTTTGAGATCGCCACCCGAGAGGCGCGCCTGATGCAAATTGGAAAAGGAGCCCGTGCTCAGGTTGTCGACAACTTCTACAGCGTGGCCTTCAGACAACAAACGATCGACTACATGTGACCCAATAAAACCGGCGCCACCGCAAACTAAAAAGCGCACTAAGCACCGTCCGGGTCGGGACGCTTCACGTTGTTCAATACTTCACCTTGTTCCACAACGCCAGCGGCACCAATAATGCAATGTTTCAGTACCGCAGAGTTGCCCACAACACCCATAATGACACTGTTTTCTATGTGCGTGGAATCTCCAATTTCAGCGCCAGCAATAACTACTGAATGCGACAGATGCGAGTATTCACCTACTACGCAGAGTGGCCCCACCACTGATTGTTCAATTGTTGCCGTTGCCGCAACCCTGCTTGCCTCGTGCACCAACTTATTGCCTTGCGTATTTTCTACAGCCGACATATTTGCCGCAATATAGGTTTCTGGTCGGCCCGTATCGACCCAACTGTCGTTTGTTGGCATTGCGAACAACATTCCCTCGGCAACCATGGCAGGAAACACAACTCGCTCAATGGAGGTTTTTTGATTCACTGCGATGCGTTCTATGACCGATGGTTCAAGTACATAAGTGCCTGCATTGACGTTGAAACTTGTTGTTTCACCAGGAGCTGGTTTTTCTACAAAGCGTGTTACCTGACCATCTGTTGCCGTTTCCACCACACCAAATTGTGACGGGTCTTCCACTGGGGTCAGATGCAGCGTGCCTTCCGCTGCGCTTTTTTGATGGAATGCCACCAGTGTTGATACATCGAGGCTGGTAAGAACATCGCCATTGACCACAATGAAAGTTTGTGAAATACCAGCAAAGCGTGCAGCAAAAGCAATGGCTCCACCGGTGTCAAGTGGTTCTGGTTCAACGGCGTAATCGAGATGCACCCCACCGCACTGATTTCCGGGAAATGCATCTATGAATGGTTGCGGTTTAAAACCTAAGGCG
>JBAXNF010000019.1:0-18321 GCA_037133935.1 bacterium | reverse complement strand
ACGTAACGGCGCGTGGTGCGCACCAGCATCAGCTGCGGGGAAGTGGCGAGTCGTACATTAACCACCCAATTGCGGTGGCGAAAATTGTTGCCGATATCGGGCTCGACGATATTTCGCTTGCAGCTGCTTTGTTGCACGATGCCGTTGAAGACACTGAAATAACTTTAGAAGAAGTAGAACGTGATTTTGGAAAAGAAGTTGCCAGCATCGTTGATGGTGTTACCAAATTAGAACGCTTGCAGTTCGACTCGAAAGAAGCCCAACAAGCCGCAACGATGCGCAAGATGCTCGTTGCAATGGCGCGTGACATTCGCGTCTTAGTTATTAAGCTCGCCGACCGATTACACAACATGAGAACTCTTGCAGGACTGTCGGTGGAAAAACAACAGCGTATTGCTCATGAAACGCTCGATATTTACGCACCACTTGCACACCGGTTAGGTATGCAAGAGATGAAGCAGCAGCTAGAAGACCTGTCGTTTGCGGCCATTTATCCGAAGCGATTCGCAGAGTTAGATCATCTCGTAGGAACACGTACCCCAGAAAGAGAGGTGTACCTCGCCAAGGTTGTTGGAGACGTACAAATCAAACTCTCTGAGTTGGGTATAAAAGCCGAAATTACGGGTCGCGGCAAGCACCTGTGGAGTATCTATGAAAAGATGGTGCAGAAGAGTCGGGAATTTGATGAAATTTTCGATCTTGTTGCAGTGCGCATCATCGTAGATTCCGTCAAAGATTGTTATGGGGCTTTGGGCTGCATTCACGGGCGCTGGAAGCCGGTGGTGGGCCGTTTCAAAGACTACATAGCAATGCCGAAATTCAACTTGTATCAGTCTTTGCATACCACGGTCATTGGCCCAGAAGGCAAGCCATTAGAGGTGCAAATTCGTACTCGTGAAATGCACTATCGTGCTGAGTGGGGCGTAGCGGCACACTATGCCTATAAAGACGGTACGGCTCCTGGCGATATTGACTGGCTGAACCGCATTATCGACTGGCAAGCCGATGTCGCCGACCCTACGCACTTTATGGAAGGCCTGAAAGAAGACCTCGTTCAAGATGAGTTGTTTATTTTTACGCCGAAGGGCAAAGTAATTCCCTTACCTCTGCATTCTTCGCCGGTCGATTTTGCTTATGCAGTGCATAGCGAAGTGGGCCACGCTTGCATTGGGGCCAAGGTAAATGGCCGGCTTGTCACGTTGAACTATGAGCTGCATTCGGGCGATACCTGTGAAATATTTACCGCAAAGTCTGATGATGCTGGGCCGTCGCGCGACTGGTTGAACTTTGTCGCTAGCCCCCGTGCGAGAAATAAAATTCGGCAGTGGTTCTCGCGTGAACGCCGTGATGAAATGATCGAGGCGGGTAGGGAAGACTTCGTTTCGGAATTACGGCGAGAAGGACTGCCTGTGCATAGCATTTTGAGCTCCGATGCATTAATGGCGGAAGTAAACGATGGCGGCCACGTCGACATTGATTCTCTTTTTGCGGCAATTGGCGAACATCATGTGAGTGCGCGAGGTTTGGCTCAACGAATTGCGCGAGTGATGGAGCTAGGTACCGAGGGCGAAATTCTTGCCTCCGACCTGCGCATCGATCGTCCACGACGGCTCACGCTTGAAGGTCCGGCCATACATGTCGACGGCCTCGACGACGTGCTCGTGCGACTGTCAACATGTTGTACCCCTGTTCCTGGTGATGAAATTATGGGGTTCATCACCAAGGGTCGCGGCGTCAGTGTGCACCGCATCGACTGTGTAAATGCCGGGGCGCTTGTACAAGAGCAGGCAAGTCGTGTGGTGGAGGTGGAATGGTCCGACAACCAGCGTGGTTCCACGTTTAGGGCAAGTGTTGAAGTGGTCGCACTCGACAGATCGCGCCTCTTGCGAGATGTGGCAAATGCCCTTTCTGATCATCATGTGAATATCGTCGCGTGTACTACCCAAACAGGCCTAGATCGTGTTGCAAAAATGCGTTTCGAGTTCGAACTGGCTGACCCGAACCATCTCGATGCGGTGCTACGCACCATCAAGAACATCGATGGGGTATATGACTCATATCGGGTTCTGCCGGGAAATACCACGGGTTCGACCGACTCCGACGAGTAACCTCTTGTCGTGCCATCGTTTCAAACAACTCCCGGGACTCGCGATATTTTGCCTCCCGATGCGGCACGCTGGAGAGGCTTTGTAGAGAAATTTGCGTCAGTAGTTTCTTTGGCGGGTTTCCAGCACATTGTGTTGCCGATGTTTGAAGATCTCGGAGTCTTTCAGCGACTTGGCGACGCAACTGACGTAGTGACAAAAGAGATGTACGACTTTGTCGACAAGGGTGGTCGCCACGTTGCGTTGCGGCCAGAACAAACAGCCGGAGTGTGTCGTTCATATGCCCAACACCGACCAACGGCTCCGTGGAAGGTCTGGTACGGAGGCCCTAACTTCCGCTACGAACGTGCTCAGCATGGGCGCTACAGGCAGTTCGACCAAGTGGGCATTGAAGCTTTAGGAAGCGATGACCCTTTGCTCGATGTGGAAGTCATTGCGCTAGCAGTTGAGTTCTTTCACGGTCTTGGTTTACGCAACGTTGTTTTGCACATCAACTCTTTAGGCGACTCAGGCGACCGTTCACGGTATGTAGACGCTCTTGCACAATACTTTGAAGGTCATTTAGCGGAATTGAGCCCCGAGAGTGTGGCAACGCTTCAACGAAACCCACTACGTGTACTCGACTCCAAGCGCGAGAACGAACAGAGTGTTGTGTCGCAGGCTCCTTCAATCAGTAGTTTCCTCAGCGATGAAGCTGCATCACATTTTGCCCAAGTGAAGCAAGGTCTGGGTGCCCTCGGCATCTCTTATGTAGTGAACGAGCGTCTCGTACGCGGGCTCGACTACTACTGCCGCACTACTTTTGAATTTCAATCCACTGCTTTGGAGTCTGCTCAAACAGCGGTAGGAGGGGGTGGGCGCTACGACGGGTTGGTAGAAGATCTCGGCGGCCCCGCAACCCCCGGTATCGGCTTTGCCATTGGTCTCGATCGAACACTTCTGGCATGTGATGCCGAGAATGTTTTTGCCCATCCGTCTACACGTGCCGATGTATTCGTTATTGATACCACAGGTGGAATGCAGGCACTGCAGTTGTGTCAACAATTTCGCAACGTAGGGCTCTCGTCGGAACGTACGTATGGCGCACGGGCAATGAAGGCTCAAATGAAAGCTGCCGACAAGTCTGGTGCTTCATTTGCCGTCATCATTGGTACCGACGAATTGTCTCAAGGTGTTGCAACAGTGAAGTCAATGGTCGATGGACATCAAGAAGAAATATCCCTTGAATCTGTCGTAGGGCATGTGGCTGCACAAATAGGAAAGGTAATTTCATGATTTCACAGTCAACCTCAATGCGCTCACATTTGTGTGGGGAGTTACGTCCCGAGCACATCGGAACCACAGTGCAAATATGTGGCTGGTTGTCTCGGCGCCGTGAACACGGTGAGCATTTAGCATTTTTTGATATTCGCGACCACTCCGGAATCGTCCAATGCGTTGTTGACCGCACAGTAGATGTGCGCTCCGAGTATGTTGTGCGCATTACTGGTGTCGTTCGTGAACGACCAGAGGGCACATTGAATACCCAAATTCCAACGGGAGCCATAGAAATTGGTGATTGTGTAGTTGAGGTGCTCAATGAGTCTGAGCCTCCTCCGTTTCCTATCGACTCACGCGCCGACGATGTAGATGAGAACATTCGTTTGCGTTTCCGTTATTTAGACATTCGTCGTGAACGGATGCAAAAAAATATCCGGTTGAGGTCAAAAATTAACTCAGCCATCCGAGCAGCAATGGAATTGCAAGAGTTCGTAGAGGTAGAAACACCATTCCTGATGCCTTCCACCCCTGAAGGTGCGCGCGAGTTTCTTGTTCCTTCTCGTAAAGAGCCGGGCTCGTTCTATGCGCTGCCGCAGTCACCTCAATTGTGGAAGCAGTTGTTGATGGTGGCCGGAGTCGATAGGTATTTCCAAATTGCACGATGCCTGCGCGATGAAGACCTTCGTGCAGACCGTCAGTACGAATTCATGCAATTAGATGCGGAAATGAGTTTTGTTACCCAGCCCGATGTGCTCGCTGCAATCGGAAAAGCTGTTACCGCTGCTGCCGAAGCCGCAACTGGTGTAGCGGTGCCTCCCATCGAGCAAATCACTTGGCATGAGGCAATGAACAGGTTTGGTGTCGATAAACCCGATCTTCGTTTTGGTCTCGAGCTGCACGAACTCACCGATATTTTTGCATCGACGGAATTCAAAGCATTTGCAACGGCTGCTTCCATTAAGGGCATTCGTGTCGATGCTGCTACGTATCCTGAACAGGCTGCATCGGGAAGAGGCAGGCTCGACGCACTCACCGACCGCGCCAAGCAGGTGGGTGCAAAAGGTTTGGTCTGGTTGCGCGTTGCGGAAGGAAAGACGTTTGAATCTCCTGTAGCAAAGTTTATTTCCGCTGCAGAAAGCGCTGCATTATGTGACCGCTTCTCCGCTGTACCGGGCGACCTCATACTGATTGTTGCCGACGAATGGGACACCACCTGTGAGGTTCTTGGGCAGTTGCGTAACGATATTGCACGCCCTCCCGTTCATGAAGGCCCGTATCGCTACGTGTGGGTCGTCGATTTTCCCCTATTTGTCGGAATCGATGCGGTGACCGGTCGTCCAAAGCCTGGGCATCATCCGTTTTGTCATCCACACCCTGACGACTTGCAATATCTCGATTCCGAGCCGTTGCGAGTGCGTGCTTTGGCGTATGACCTCGTGTTGAACGGGTGGGAGCTTGGTTCGGGTTCCATTCGTATTCATGAGCCCGAATTGCAAAGGCAAGTATTCAACAAGTTAGGTATTAGCGATGAAGAAGCCGATCGCCGTTTCGGGTTCTTCTTGCAGCCATTTAAATATGGTGCTCCACCACATGGTGGCTTCGCATTTGGCATCGACCGGCTCACAGCAATTCTTGCGGGCGAAGACAACATTCGTGAGGTCATTGCATTCCCCAAGACCCAATCGGGTAGTGACCCAATGACCAATGCGCCAACTGTTGTTGATGCTGCTCAACTCAATGAACTAGGTATTCGTACGTTACCTCCGGCAGTGAAGTAGGCCTCGTACGAGTGAGAACTTGTTCTCGGCATCTGCTGCAGAGCAACTGCAGCGCCAGGCTCCTCTTGCAGCACGTTTGCGACCGCGTAGCCTCGACGAAGTAGTTGGGCAAGAGCATCTTGTTGGTATCGGTAAACCGTTACGAGTGCTTATTGAAAGTGATCAGCTGTCATCGGTTATTTTGTGGGGGCCTCCCGGCATCGGGAAAACCTCACTTGCAGAAGTAATGGCGGCGCAGTCAAGTGCGTACTTCGTGCGCTTATCTGCTGTGTCGTCTGGCGTGAAAGATATTCGAGAAACTATTGCTCACGCACAGCATTTACTCGGTGAAAAACAGCGTCGTACAATGGTGTTTATCGATGAGATTCATCGGTTTAGCACCTCGCAGCAAGACGCACTACTTCCGGCAGTGGAGAGCGGATTGCTAGTCCTTGTTGGCGCTACAACCGAGAATCCATTTTTTGAAGTCAATGCACCGCTACGAAGTCGTTCCACTTTGTTTCATCTCGAGCCGCTATCGGCATCTGAGTTGTCAATATTGGTTGAACGAGGTTGTCTAGCTGAAAATGCACGTTTAGATGAAGTGGCTAAAAAACATCTCTTAGATATGGCGCAAGGCGATGGTCGTCAAATTCTCACGTCATTAGAAGTCGCCTGTGCACTGGCGCGCAGCGACATAAAAAACATATCGGGCAGTTCGGTCGTTGTTTCATTGGAAAATGTAGAAGCCGCCTTGAGCACCAGTGCCCTGCGCTACGGTCGCGACGATCATTACGACGTTATTTCAGCTTTCATCAAGAGTATTCGCGGGTCCGCAGTCGATGCAGCAATTCATTGGCTAGCGCGGATGCTGGTTGCAGGTGAAGACCCGAGGTTTATTGCGCGTCGGCTCGTCATTTTGGCGAGCGAAGATATTGGAATGGCCGACCATACTTCGTTGCTGGTTGCCACTGCGTGTGCACAGGCAGTGGAACATGTAGGTATGCCCGAGGCGCAACTTAATCTTGCGCAAGCAACCATACATTTGGCGTCAGCCCCGAAAAGCAATACCACGGCAAATGCAATTTGGAACGCAATGAGCGAAGTGCGCAGCGGTGGAATTGGCGAGGTGCCATTATCTCTGCGCGATGGTCACTACCAGGGAGCGCAAACCCTGGGGCACGGCACCGGTTATGTTTCGCCACATGTTGCAACATCGCACAACCCCTCAGCGCAAGCGAATGACTATTTGCCCGAGGCTTTAGATGGTCGTCACTACTACGATGAGAGCTTATGACGGGTCGCGATATCGCAGTTATTGTGGGTTTGGTCATGTGCTCTTTGGCATTTGCTGCGTTGAGCATTGTGCTGCTTCAGGTCTTGTCTGCATTGCGAGAGTTGCGCACAGATCTCGATCTTTTTGAATCACATGTGTTGCCCCTCATGGCAGACCTGCGAGATGCCACCGATGAAACACGCGAAGTTGTAGATGAGGCTCGCGAAGATTTGGAGCGCTTCGACAGGGTTCTAGGCTCGGCAGAAGTGGTGAGCACTGCCTTGGCCGATACCTCTCGAGTTGCGCGAACGGTTATTACGTCTCCGCTCATCAAGACCGTTGCTGTTGTGCGAGGGGTGTCTCGTGGATTACGTAAATTCTCTACATCTACTCCAACTCAGGCTCCGCTGCGTAAATCGCGGAGTCATAGAAAATCTGCCAGATAGGGTGCAGGCATGCGTCGTTTGGTCTGGTTCTTTGCAGGTTTCGTAGTGGCCCTCATTGGAGGCGGCTATGCAAAAAGGCGAGTGGTCTCTGCGGCACAAGATCTTGCGCCAACGCGAGTTGCACAACGAGCCAAGGTACGCGCAGGGGAAGTCTCCAGAAGTGTTCGTTCTCGCTTCACCGATGCCGTTCACGAAGGACAAAGTGCAATGCGTGAGCGTGAATCAGAACTCCAACCGAAGCCGTAACGGCTAAGATTTGGGGAAATGAGTACTCCCTCGAATCCGTTAAGTTCCCCAGCTCGTCCGCATTCAGCTAACGAGGTGCGTAACGCTTTTCGTGATTTTTTCATTGCCAAAGGCCATGCCCCGGTCGAGTCGGCCAGCCTTATTCCTCATGACCCCACCGTGCTATTCACTGTTGCGGGAATGGTGCCCTTTAAGCCCTATTTCGTAGGTGATGAAACTCCGCCGTATCAGCGGGCAGTCAGCGTTCAAAAGTGTGCTCGTGCAGGTGGAAAGCACAACGATCTCGACGACGTTGGACGCACGAAGCGCCACCTTGTTTTCTTCGAAATGCTCGGTAACTTTAGTTTCGGTGACTATTTCAAAGAGAGCGCCATTCCTTGGTCATGGGAACTCGTCACAGAGGTCTTCGGATTTGATGGTGACCAACTGTGGATCACCGTTCATGAAAGTGATGATGAAGCAGAAGCTATTTGGCACGAGCAAGTAGGTGTGCCGATGTCGCGTATTCAGCGGCTCGGCGATAAAGATAACTTCTGGCAAATGGGCGATACGGGCCCATGTGGCCCATGCTCAGAAATTCACATCGATCGCGGTCCAGCTTTCGGCCCAGACGGTGGCCCTCTGAATGATCCATTTGGCGACCGGTTCCTCGAGTTTTGGAACCTCGTATTCATGCAATACAACCAAGCCCCCGACGGTTCGCGTACGCCGTTGCCCAAACCTTCAATCGATACCGGTGCTGGCTTAGAACGCATCGTTGCACTAATGCAAAAAACAAACTCTGTGTGGGAAACCGACCTGTTGATGCCATTGGTAGAACAGGCACAATCGTTAACGGGTAAAAAGTACCTGTCTGGCGACTATGACGATAAGTCGAGTTTCAGCTTGCGCGTACTTGCAGAACATGCCCGTTCCTCCACGATGCTTGTGAACGATGGGGTATTTCCTTCAAACGAAAACCGTGGCTATGTGCTGCGACGCATCATTCGGCGCGCGGTACGACATGCTTATATTTTAGGAACCGAGAAGCTGGTGATGCCCAGTTTGGTTAACACAGCAATTGATGGCATGGGTTCGGCGTATCCAGATGTTCAAAATAACCGAGACTTCATAGTCGATGTTCTTACCCGTGAAGAAGAGAAGTTCCGTCAAACTTTGAAAACCGGTACCCACATTCTCGATGAAGCACTCGATAAGAGTGGCAAGAACCTCAGCGGCTCTACTGCATTTTTGTTGCACGATACTTATGGCTTTCCTCTTGAGCTGACACAAGAAATTGCCAGTGAAAGAGAAGTTGAAGTAGATCTAGACGGTTTCCGTGTTGAGATGAACCAACAGCGTGATCGCGCTAAACAAGCACGCAAGGGTGGAAAAGTTGATGATTCACAAATTGCGACGTATCGCAACATCATGGAAACCCAGGGTGTCACCACATTTGTGGGCTACGAGTCCGTCGAGTCAAGCTCAAAAATCGTTGGCCTCAACGAATCTATTGTTCATGATGGATGTTTCGAGGTTTTTCTTGACGTCACCCCTTTCTACGCTGAAAGCGGTGGTCAGGTCGGAGACACCGGATCCATTGCCAATGCCGATTGTGAATTAGAAGTTCTCGATACAACCTTCGCGCTACCCAACTTGCGTATGCACCTGTGTCGTGTGGTGCGTGGCATTCCCAAAGTAAATGCTCAGGTTGTTGCCACCATCAACGATGCGAGGCGCACAGAAATTCGTCGTCACCATACTGCAACCCACATGTTGCACTGGGCGTTGCGCGAAGTATTAGGTGAGCATGTGAAACAGGCTGGTTCACTTGTAGAGCCAGAACGTTTGCGTTTTGACTTCAGCCATTATGCGGCCGTTTCGCAAGAAGAGCTGCGGGAAATTGAGCGCATTGCCAACTTGCAAGTGCTCAAAAACTGTGGAGTATCGGTTTACGAAACAACAAAAGATGAAGCCACAAAGGCTGGGGCTATTGCATTTTTTGGCGATAAGTATGGCGATCTCGTGCGGGTGCTCGATGCTGGTGACTCTGTAGAACTCTGCGGAGGAACCCACGTTGGTGCCACCGGCGATATTGGTGCAATTAAAATATTGTCCGAGAGTTCTATTGGCTCAAACTTGCGTCGTATAGAAGCTGTTGCTGGCACCCACTCACTAGCGTTCATTCAGCAACAAAATGTCACGCTGTCTCATGCGGCAGAGTTGCTAGGCGCAACTCCCGACACCGTGAATGCCTACATAGAGCGCAAGATCGACGATATGCGTGCACTGCAAGATGAGAATCGCGTTTTGCGTTCGCGCCTTGCGGCAACCCAAGCAGGTGAAATTGCTGCGGCCGCAGTGAACGGTGGAGTAGTGCAACAAATCGATGGGTTGACCCCTGGAGATCTACGGGAATTAGCTATAGCTATTCGCAATGTCACTGGCATACGAGCCGTGGTGCTTGCTGGCGTCACCGATACCGGTGGCGTTGCCATTGTTGCTGCAACAACACCAAGTGTTTCTGTTTCTGCAGGCAGCCTCATTGCGGCTGCTGCAAAGGCAGTGGGCGGCGGTGGGGGTGGCAAGGGTGACATTGCCACAGCCGGTGGCAAAAATACCGCCGGTCTGCCAGAAGCAATTTCTCTAGCTGGGGCTTCCGTTCAAGAAGCACTTGGTGCCTAGTTGTGACGAGGCCTTTGCGCGTACTTGGTATCGACTTAGGTTCAAAACGAATAGGCATAGCGGTGAGCGATCGCAGCGGAACCATTGCGTCGCCTCTCTTGGTTCTGCAGCGCACCGGTAGTACGAAAAAAGATCACGACAACATTCGTCTCTTGGTGGAAGAAGAAGAATGTGAAGCTGTTGTCGTGGGTCTGCCACTATCCATGGATGGTTCCGTGGGAAAAGCTGCAAGTGCTGCCATTGCCGAAGCAAAGCAATTAGCTACCGTGGTCAATGTGCCTGTAAGTACTTACGACGAGCGCCTCACAACGGTGAGTGCAGACCGAGCGATGATTGAAGCAAAGATGAATGCCCAGGCACGCCGGCGTGTGGTCGATAAAATCGCTGCTGCTGTGATGTTGCAGTCATGGCTCGATCGTCAGGCGAATCTGTAAATGACCAACGATTGGAACGAAGACCCGTGGGACGTCATCGACGAAGTTCCCGTTCACGACCTTGCGACTCAAGGACAAACACGTGGTCCTTCGCGCTCGCTCGTACTCATCGTCGTGAGTGTTTTTCTTGCTCTGGTGCTTATTGCCGGTGGCGGGTCGCTGTGGTACCTGCGCCAGGTGAACCCGATTGGCGACCCGACGAGCGCGGTGAACTTCACAGTGGCGGCCAATGACACATTGAACAATGTGAGTAGCAGGCTCGAAAAAGAGAAGATTATTACTAGCGCTCGAGTGTTTCGTTGGTATGTGGGTCGCAAGGGAGGCATCACTTTTTACCCGGGTTATTTCCTCTTAAAGCCCCATGATCATATGGGCAACATTATGGCTGTACTCAATACGCCGCCGGAACAAACATTTACCAATGTCACATTCCCTGAGGGTTTCACCTTGGAGCAAATGGCTTCACGACTTGCTGAAAAAGTGCCGCGACTCGATGCCGCAAACTTCTTGCAGCAGTCGGTGAGTGGTGTAGCTACTTCAGCGTTTGCGCCCAGTGGGTCGACAAACCTTGAGGGCTTATTGTTCCCCGATACTTACCAAATATCTGGTGACGATTCAGCAACTCGCGTATTGCAGAGAATGGCTGGCCTCATGGAGCGGGTAGGGCGACAAGAAGGCATTTCAAAATCTGAAGCACAACTCGGATACAGCTCGTATGAAGTGCTCACTGTGGCGTCAATGATTGAACGCGAAGCAAAGGTCGACGCCGATCGTCCAAAAATTGCTCGCGTTATTTATAACCGCTTGAAGCGCAAGATGCTGCTGCAAATAGATGCGACCCTGCGGTACAAGCAAGACGCAGCACTATCAATTGGCGAACTGCAGAAGATTGATTTCCCCTACAACACCTATCTGTACAAAGGTCTGCCGCCAACACCTATTGCACAACCTGGTCGCGCTTCAATACGAGCAGCATTGAACCCTTCTCCCAACCCATCAGCGGGAGATCCCATCTGCGTTGGGTTGAAGGCAAATGAAAAGTGCGAATACCTGTATTACGTCATTGCAGATAAAGAGGGCGGACACGTTTTTGCTGCAACATTTGCACAGCACGAAGCAAACATCGCCAAGGCTAAATTGGCTGGTGTGATGTGAATCGCGGAGAAAACGCACTCAACATGCATCACTCAGCACGTATTTCGTGTGTGCTCGGACAACCAGTTGCTCACAGTTTGTCCCCGGCAATCCACAACGATTGTTTTGAACACATTGCAGTGAAGGCACGATATTTCTCCTGTGATGTGTCGCCGAAAAATCTTGAAAGCATGGTCAGGAGTCTGCAATCGCAGCACTTCCTTGGCGCTTCAGTCACCATGCCGCACAAAGAGGCTGTTCTCGCGATGTGCGACACAGTTTCTCCACGGGCTCGTGCGTTGTCGTCAGTGAATACTCTGATTCCCCAAGCTGATGGCAGTTTGCATGGCGACTCCACCGACGGTGCGGGTTGCGTTGATGCGCTTGCACATCATGGGGTGCATCTGCAAGGGAAGTCGGTACTTGTCATTGGCGCCGGAGCTACTGCACGGGCATGTATTGAGGCCTTTTCGCATACCGATGTATCGCGTATTGGCGTGTTGAATAGGTCGAAAGATCGTGCACAGCAAGCAACGCAACTTGCCACAGGGAAGGGCTATGTCGCGCAACTCTCCGACGTCCCTGACGTAGATGTCGTCATTCACACAACTCCCATCGGGATGAAACAGGGTGTTCTTGGGGGTGAGTCTCCACTTCCCATCGACGCGTTGAGGTCTCACCACGTTGTTCTCGATGCTGTCTATCAGCCACTAGAAACTCAATTGCTGCTTGACGCGCGAAACATAGGGGCACAGGCCATCGACGGCCTGTGGATGTTGGTTTACCAAGCAAAGGCACAACAATTGCTGTGGACTGGGTCGAATCCAGACCCATTACGCATGCGAATTGCAGCAGAGCGCGAACTCGCACAGCGGGGCAGATAACCTCTGAAGCAATGTTGCGCTATCTCACTGCCGGTGAATCTCATGGTCAAGCCCTCGTCGTTATTGTGGAAGGGCTTCCTGCAGGGTTGCCCGTCACCATGGAAGATATCCAAGAGGAAATGGGTCGCCGGCGCTTAGGTTTTGGCCGAGGGCCACGTCAGCGCTTTGAAGTCGATGAAATTTTGCTCCTTGGTGGAATTCGCCATGGGCGCACCCTAGGTTCTCCCGTTGCTATTCAAATTCAAAACACTGAATGGTTCCGCAGCGATAAATGGCATGAAGAGATGTCTCCTGCACCTGGTCAAACGAAAGATCCACTCACACAGCCGCGCCCTGGTCACGCCGACCTCGCGGGAATGCAAAAATATGGATTTACCGATGCTCGCGATGTTCTTGAACGGGCTAGCGCTCGTGAAACTGCAGCACGTGTTGCTGCCGGAGCTCTTGCAAAGCTTCTTTTGCGCTCCATTGGCGTTGAAGTGCTGTCTCATGTCATTCAAATGGGTGACGTGCGGGCCCCTTCACAGGTGCGACCCACCATGTCCGACCTTGCCGCGGTCGACGAAAGTCCTGTGCGCTGTTTCGACGCATCGGTTGAAGCGCGCATGGTGACGGCAATTGAAGACGCTGCGCGTGAAGGCGACAGCCTCGGTGGAGTAGTTGAGGTTCTTGCTTATGGCGTACCTGTAGGCCTGGGCAGTCATGTTCATTGGGACCGCAAGATCGACTCCATGTTGGCCCAAGCAGTCATGAGCATCCAGGCAGTTAAAGGTGTGGAAATTGGCGACGGATTTGAAGTTGCAGGCCGTCGAGGCAGCCAGGCCCACGATGCAATTGAATGGGATGCAACAAATGGTGCTTATCGTCGGCTCTCGGCGTTGTCCGGTGGTACTGAGGGCGGAATGACAACGGGTGAAATGGTTGTGGTGCGAGCTGCAATGAAGCCATTAGCCACGTTGAATAAGCCAACACTGCAAACGGTCGACACTGTCACAAAAGAAAACACGGTGAGTTTCAAAGAGCGCACCGATGTCACTGCTGTGCCGGCCATGGGAGTGGTTGCAGAAACCATGGTTGCCTTAGTTCTTGCTGCTGAAGCACAAAGGAAATTCGGTGGTGACTCCGTTGCGGAATTCCAAAGGAATCATCGGTCCTTTATTGAGTCGTTGTGAACAGTGCGCCTATTCCGGTGCATCATGTTGTTCTCATTGGGTTAATGGGCACAGGTAAAAGTACGGTCGGGCGAGTTTTGGCGAAGGAACTAGATCGAGACTTTGTCGATACCGATGCTGCCATCGAGCGAGATGAGCAAAAAGATATCGCTCATATTTTTACCGAAGATGGCGAAGACTATTTTCGCTTGCAAGAAATTGCGAAACTCACAGAGCTTCTCAGCGAAGGGCGTCCTCTTGTTATTTCTACTGGTGGTGGAATTCTTGAATCTGTGAAGTGCCGAACACTTCTTGCAGAAAAAAAGAGTGAGGGAACCTTGGTCGTTTGGCTACAGGCTTCTCTAGACATCATGCTTGAACGTACGGCCCGTTCTCCGCACAGGCCGTTGTTGGCACAGGCCAAAGGAAAAGGCGCGCGCGAAGACATCTTGAAGTCGCTGGAGGCTCGAAGAACTCCTTGGTACGGCGAGGCCGCCGATTTGGAAATTTCCACCGACACAATGTCGATTCAACGTATTGTGAGAACCGTGATATCAACTATCAATTATTCTGCGTTGTGAGCACCATATGAGCCTGAATTCATTGCCATCCATTCAAGAAGTCCTCGTGCCGCTCGGCGAGCGGTCATATAGCGTTTTCGTGGGAAAGGGTGCTGTCACTCACATCCATCGGCTCTTGCCACAGTCGGCTAAGCGTGCAGTCGTGGTCACCCAGTCTGGAATTGCAGCCATACCCGATTTGGAAATTCCTACACTCACTATTCATATACCTGCTGGTGAAGAACATAAATCTTTATCAACTATTGAAGATCTGTGTCGCCAATTTGCGCAGTTTGGACTCACGCGCAACGACGTGGTTATTGGTGTAGGCGGTGGGTTGGTAACAGATGTCGCCGGATTCGCAGCGTCTTCCTATCATCGAGGTACTGCTGTAGTTCATGTGGCAACAACTCTTTTGGCCATGGTCGATGCTGCAATTGGGGGAAAGACGGGGGTCAACCTTCCTGAAGGCAAAAACCTTGTGGGTGCGTTTTGGCAACCCAGTGGAGTTGTTTGCGATACCAATTATTTAGACACGTTGCCAGAAAAAGAATTGCGTTGCGGCTGGGGAGAAGTGGCGAAGTATCACTTTCTCACTGGCGACGACATGCTCGCCCTTTCTGTTGAAGAACGTATTGCGCTTTGCGTAAAAATTAAGGCCAATATTGTGGCAGCCGATGAACGTGAAGGCGGCATTAGGGCGTTGTTGAACTATGGCCATACGTTTGGTCATGCCATTGAAACCACCACGCACCACCAATATGCCCACGGTGAAGCCGTAGCAATTGGCTTGCTCTGTGCGGCGCATCTTGCTCACGTCTTGGGTCGTATTGATAGCGCAAGAGTGGAGCACCACTACAATGTGATTCGCAAGTATGGCTTGCAAGCAGCTTTGCCCAGTGGTGTGAGTGCGCAAGAGTTTCTAGAAGTCATGGCACGAGACAAAAAAGCTATCGACGGACTCACTTTTATTCTCGATGGACCAAAAGGCTTAGAAACAGTCTCGCCGGTTGCGCAAGAGTCGGTCGTTGAGGCTTTAAATCGCATGGCGACCAAGTCGTAAAGAGGTACTCTGCATTATGGCTCTCGAAAAAAATATGAAGTCGGTGCTTTTGTTGCACGGTCCCAACCTGCAGCTATTAGGTTCACGTGAACCCGAAATTTACGGCTCTGCAACGCTCCTCGACCATGTTGCAACTGTGCGAAAAGCCGTCGAAGTGCTCGGCTGGTCGCTCACCGATATTCAGTCGAATAATGAAGCAGATCTTGTGGCTGCCATCCACGATGCGCGACAAAACCATGCGGCAATCATTATTAACCCCGGAGCCTTCACGCATTACTCCTGGGCAATTCACGATGCATTAAGTGCCTATAGCGGCCCCATCGTTGAAGTGCACTTGTCGCAGCCTCTGCGGCGTGAATCATGGCGCCATGTCAGTGTGGTCGCCCCGCTCGCAATAGGCACCATCGCCGGCTTTGGGGCCGCAGGCTACGAGTTGGCCGTCGCTGGCTTATCTCATTATTTCCAGTCACATCACTAATGCCTGTGCAAACTCTTTCACCAATAAACGTTTCGCAGCGCATTAATGCTGTGCGCGAAGTACTGCACAACGCAGATACACCGTCGGGTTGCGCAGCAGTTCTCATTACTTCAGCGGTCAATATTCGGTGGCTCACCGGGTTCACTGGCTCTGCTGGAATGGTGCTGGTGTCTGCACACCCCGAGGCGCCTTCATATCTCGTGACCGATGGTCGCTACATTGCCCAAGCAGAGCAGCAATTACGGGCTGGCAATTGTCCTGTGGAAATTGTGGAGAAACGTTCATTGAAAGAGCAATTGCAATTTGTTGTCAGCAAATTGCTCGAGAGTCGCGTTTCGGTAAAGCCAGGTTGCTTGGGTATCGAATCTCACGATGTCTCTGTTGAGATGCTGCAACAACTTGAAGCAGAAATGAATTCGCACGGCGCTACGCCCGGGGCATTCACATGGAATGCAATTCAAGAAGTTTTCATTGACTTGCGAAGGAAAAAATCAACTGCAGAATTGGATCGCATTACCCTGGCCGCATCAATTGCCGATGAAGCTCTGCACTCTGTGTTGCATCTTTTATTGCCAGGCATCTCGGAAGAGCAGTTTTGTTTACATCTCGATTACGCGATGCGGGAATTGGGCGCACAAGATGTGAGCTTTCCGAGCATTGTTGCTTTCGGAGACAATTCTGCGCTTCCTCATCATCGTCCGAGTCGGAAAGTGCTGAATGAAGATGAAGTAGTTGTTGTCGACTTCGGTGCCCTTGTCGATGGGTATCACTCAGATATGACTCGTTCATTCATTAGTACGAAGGGGTCAACGTCGCGTGGGAAAGAACTCATGGTGCGTTTTGATGCCGTGAAGCTCGCTTGTGAAGAAGGTGGCAAACTTGTAGCCCCTGGCGTGTCGGCTGCAAGCATCGACACCCGTTGCCGCGAGGTACTTGCGCAGGCAGGGCTGGAAAATGAACTAAATCATGGCGTTGGGCACGGGGTAGGGCTGCTCATTCATGAAGCGCCATGGATAAACCCAAGATCTTTAGACGTTCTTTGCGAGAATGACGTGGTGACCGTAGAGCCAGGGGCGTATCGTATGGGGCTTGGCGGTGTACGTGTGGAAGACCTTTTCATCGTTACCTCGGCAGGCCACGTCAACATATCTCGTAGCCCAAAAACACCATATTCAACACTGAACGTTTAGGAAAGATTATGCCTTCAATTAGCACGAACGATTTCAAAAACGGCATCACGCTTGAACTCGACAACGGACTTTTCACTGTTGTGGAATTTCAACATGTGAAACCCGGTAAGGGTGGCGCCTTCGTGCGTACCAAGTTGCGTAACGTACGCAACGGCAACTTGTTAGAAAAAACGTTCAACGCTGGCATCAAGGTCGAGCAGGCCATTATTGATAAGCGTGACATGCAGTTCTTGTACAAAGACGGTGAAGAATATGTGTTCATGGATACCGATTCGTACGACCAAACAAATGTTGGTCCAACTTCTCTTGGCGACGCAGTTGACTATCTCATCGAGTCTGCAGTTGTCATTATTGCTTTCCATGGAACCGAAATCGTTGGTGTTGAAATGCCTGCTTCTCTAGAACTACTCATTGCCGAAACCGACCCTGGCGTGCAGGGCGACCGCGTGTCGGGTGCTCGCAAGCCAGCCACGTTGCAAACCGGTAAAACTCTCCAAGTGCCTCTTTTCATTAACCCTGGTGACAAGGTCAAAGTCGACACCCGCAGCGGCGAATACATCACGCGCGTTTAAATGAAAAATGCATCCCCGAAAGGGAACTTCGCCCCAGGCCATGCTTCAGATGCCCGTGAACAGGCACTCATTTTGCTGTATGAAGCTGAATCGCGCTCAATGTTGGTATCCGACGTGGTGCGCGAGCAGGTGGTAGTGCCCCATAGTGTCGCGGTTGCGCTTGCGTTAGGGGTAGAAGAAACGCAGGTCACCTATGACGAGATGATCTCTTCGCGGGCCAAAGGCTGGCGCCTCGAGCGGATGCCCATGATCGACCGCGCAGTTCTGCGCTTGGCTCTGCACGAATTGCGGGTATTCCCCGATGTGCCCACTGCTGTAGTCATGAACGAGGCCATTGAACTCGCCAAACGCTTCTCAACAGAAGATTCAGGGCGTTTTGTGAACGGAATTCTGTCGGCTTTGCTCGAAACTGTTCGCCCAAATGCCAAATAACTGCTAACCTCAAAGAAATTCACCGTCAAACGGGTCCTGAGAGGCTCGAACGGAAGGCAATATGACGAATACAGAGAAGGCAGCCAATGTGCTGACCAGCAACGATGTGCAGCGCGCCGTGCGCCGCATCGCTCATGAAATTATTGAACACGTTGCCTCATTGGCCGGTTCCCTCAGTTCTCCGGAAAAAATAGCCATCATGGGTCTCCAGCATGGAGGCGTGTGGCTTGCCGAAGCGATTCATTCGAACATTTTAGAAATACAACCAAATGCGCCTGTAGTGCTTGGGTCCATCGACGTCAGCATGTATCGAGACGACATTGGGTTGCGACCCACTCTAGAAGTAGCAACATCACATGTTCCCTGCAGTCTCGATGGGGTGTTGGTGGTGCTTGTCGACGATGTGTTGTTCACGGGGCGTACGGTACGCGCAGCACTCGACGCCCTCATTGAATTCGGTCGACCACAAGCCGTACGTCTGGCAGTGATGGTCGACCGCGGGCATCGGGAACTCCCTATACGACCCGATTTTGTGGGCAAGAATCTCCCTACTCATGTAAATGATGAAGTACTCGTGCGCATGTCGGGTGTAGAAATTTTTCCAGGAGTGCACGCATGAAGCATCTCCTCTCAATGGACGACCTGTCGCTTGGTGAAGTGCAGCAGTTA
>JBAXNF010000018.1:0-19231 GCA_037133935.1 bacterium | reverse complement strand
CATCAGTGGTACGTAGCAAAATGACATTGACCCCGTCGGCCAACACCACAATGGCGATGACCTCATTTGGTTGAGCAGTATCGAGAACATTGGCCAGCATGACGCCCCAATGTGCGGTTCCAGAATTTCCAAGCGTTGCGGCAAAATCGTCGCGCAGAGTGTCGAGGTTAATGCCACAAGATTGAGGTGCAGCTTTTACGGCACGCGTATGCAAACCAGAAAAGATGCTGTGCGAGACATCGGCAGCAGTGAGGTTTGCCTTTTCCAATGCTTCGTTAAATGCAACTGCTACGAGCGGTGCATAGGCATACTCACCAAATCGCTCTTCCCACTGCTTGCTTGCTTTTTCACCCGGTGTTCTCCACCTATCTACAAATTCAGATGTGGATGTACCAGTGCTTAATAATTCAGCAATAACGTTTTCGGTGCCAAAGCAAAATGATGCAGCGCCGTCGCCACCCATCGATTCATCATTTCCGCCGGGGAGACCAGTACGAATATCGCTTAACACTGCCATTGAGTTGCCACCAGCAGCGGCATGAACGGCCGCAACACCGCTTCTTACTGAACCCAAACAATCGAAAGCGTTCACCGAGGTGTTGAGGCTGAGTGCGGCATGAATTGCATTTGCATTTGTTTTATCGAGATAACCAGGTTCAGCAGTAGCAAACCACAAAGATTGTGGAGAATACTTTTCGCTCACTCCACGTAAAGCAATGCGGCTTGCTTCAACACCCATTGAAGTGGTGTCTTCATCGAAGCTTGCTACAGCACGCACGCCTTTTGCCCCTTTTGAACCAAGAGCCGATGCAAGTGTGCTGCGTTGCAGGCGCCAATACGGAATGTATGCGCCATAAGAAATAATCCCCGTCATACTCTGAGAATAGCCCGTGAGAACGAGCTCATGGAATGTGGAGACTAGGTGTAGTAGGGGTTATCGCCAGATGTGTGGTCGGTGAGGTCGCGAACCTTGAGAACGCCAGGAACCTTTTCCAACAACGTTGTTTGCACACCTTCCAACATGGTCATTCGACTCATGGAGCAGCCATGGCACCCACCACCCATGGTGAGATACGCCGTGCCTTCGGTGTCGTGACCCATGAATGTAACGAACCCGCCATGGGAAGCGAGTGCGGGGTTCACTTCTCCGGCTAACACAGTTTCAATGTTGGCCGATAATTCGTCGTTTCGTACAAGACCTTCAACACTGGCAGCGAGTGGCTTATTTGGATTACGAATAATAAGACCCTGTGCAGCGGAGTAATCAAGAATTGAGCCCTGCAAAAGATCGATGCTGTTTGCGGCGACAATTGTTTTAATGCCATCGGTGGTACGCACTTCATCGGCGAAAGCGGCTTGGGTTACAACATCGAAAGACAGGTCGTAGCGAAAGTCTTCACCTGGGCTGCTCACTACTTCAATGCGTAGACCTAAGCGATCTTTTTCTGGCTCTTCGTCGCGCAGTTCAATGAGTTTTGCAACCGCCTCAGGAGTCACCGACACGATGTATTCAACAGGGCTCGCTGGCGTATCGAATGGGCTGACTTTTGGGGTCTCAGTTACAGTTGCATCGGGGGTCACCTTGTGAAGGCTATCTGCCCACTGACCCAGACGCCATCACTCCTAATAACTCGAAATGGCACCCCCGCCATCGCATTGCACGCGTTGCCCTGTGACGTAGGCCGAACCAGGAGAACAGAACCACAGCACCACATTGGCCACATCACTGGGTTGGCAAACATGCCCAAAGGGGGCATTTTCGTCAAGCGACCTGAGGTCGGTGAGTTTTTTATTGCCGGTTAAGGAACGCGACAAACGAACACCCATATCGGTTTCTACCAAACCCGGGGCGGCAATATTCACCCGAATGCCGTGCCTTCGTTCTTCCTTAGCCAACGTGAAGGCCAATGCCTCCATGGCAGCTTTACCCATGTTGTACGGCGCACCCTTTGCAGAATTGTTTGCGGTAGCGACAGAAGAGATGAAAACAATGTCACCACGTACTTGAGTACGCATGCTCGGCAACACTGCGGCACAAAGTTGATGAGCACCGACCGCATGAACAGCTAGCAACTTCTCTACCTCAGCAGCATCGGTATCGGCAACTGCTTTGCCACGTGATGCGATGCCTGCGTTATTCACCAAAATATCAATGTGGCCAAAGTCGCGGATGACTTCTTTGACCATTGCTCCGCTCTCTTCATAGTCGGCAACCGAAGCTCCATAAATTTTTGCAGTTCCACCATCTTGCAGAATTGCTTGCAAAGTTTCTTCAGCACCTTCTTTGCCACTGTGGTAGTTAATAGCCACAGCGGCACCTTGTGCTGCTAATAGTTCGCTAATTCCGCGGCCAATACCACGGCCTCCGCCAGTAACTAGTGCAACTCGCCCACTCAGTACACCCATAAATTCCCCGATTCACATTTCTGTTAGCAACAACTCCCCGAACTATGGCAACATCTTCTCATGCATGAAGGTAGTCGCAAAGCAATTTTCGCCGCGTTTTTCGCCAATCTCGGAATTGCCATCGCGAAGTTCACCGGATTCCTACTCACCTCATCGGCTTCATTACTTGCAGAATCGGCTCACTCCCTTGCCGATACAGGCAACCAAGCACTCCTTTTGCTCGGTGGTAACCGCTCAAAGAAAACCGCAACTGGTCGACATCCATTCGGGTTTGGTCGTGAGCGTTATTTTTGGGCCTTCGTCGTTGCTCTCGTGCTTTTCAGCATGGGTGGAGTTTTTGCCCTGTACGAAGGAATTCAAAAGCTCATTCATCCTCATAAAAGTGATGGCTTTGGCATTGCAATAAGCATTCTTATTGTCGCCATTCTGTTGGAATCGTATTCATTGCGTACCGCCGTTAAAGAAGCACGTCATGTCAAAAGCCCAGACCAAAGTTGGTGGAGTTTTATTCGTGAAGCCAAACAACCCGAGCTTCCCGTGGTTCTACTCGAAGACATTGGTGCCGAAATCGGTTTAGCTCTTGCACTCTTTGGAGTCTTAATGAGTCACTTCACCCATGAACCACGCTGGGATGCAATTGGTTCTGCATCTATCGGAGTTCTGCTCATCGTTATTGCAATTGTTTTGGCAATTGAAATGAAAAGCCTTCTCATTGGCGAATCAGCAACTGCGAGCGACGAAGACCTCATTCGCACATCGCTGGTAAATGCTCAAGATGTACTGCAGGTCATACATCTCCGCACAGAGCACCTCGGACCCGAAGACGTACTTGTGGCAGCAAAGATCGAGTTCTCCCCTCACCTCACTATGAACGAACTTGCTGTTGCAATTGATAACGCCGAGGTATGCGTACGAGAGGTCTACCCACGTGCGCGCATCATCTTTATAGAGCCCGACATTGCCAGACCGACTGCAGAGCTGTAACCTGTAAACAACTGAAGGGGAGCTTGCTGGTTCGGCAGGCTGAGAGGGTAGCCGCCGCTACCGACCCAAGAACCTGATCTGGGTAATTCCAGCGGAGGGAATACGGGTGAATAACGAAACGCATACACAGGACAACACGGCTCTCATCTTTGCTGGCGGCAATGCACCACTTCCCCATTTATCGAAGTTTCTACCGCAAGCGCAGTGGCGAATTGCAGCCGACTCCGGACTCGACCATGCACTTGCTCTTGGCGTCACCCCCGATGTTGTGGTTGGTGATTCCGATTCAGTGAGCGAGGAAGCGCTCGCATTCGCCCATTCACTAGAAATTGATTTCATCTCTGCACCTACCGATAAAGATTTCACCGATACCGAACTTGCACTTTCGCACGCAGTGCATTTAGGGGCTCAAAAAATTGTTGTTGTCAGCGCAGGGGGAGGTCGTTTCGACCATGCACATGGGCTTCTTACTTCGCTGTTTCACCCTGAGTGGGCGCATATAAAGATTGAAGCGTTCATCGATACCGCTCATATTTTTGTTCTTCATGGACCAAGTTCACTTCAGATATCGGGAAAACAGAATTCGCTTGTTGCTCTTCATGCAATGAACGGCATGGCCCATGACGTCAACACAAAGGGGCTCCGATGGCAACTTCACAACGAGAGTCTTGCCCCTTGGGTGAGCCGTGGCGTCAGCAATGAACTCACCGGTTCATCTGGCGATATCTCCGTGCAATCTGGCGCCCTACTCGTTGCACAACCAGAGGCATTCATACAGACCCCAAAGGAAAGTTAAGAAATGAAAAAATATATAGTCACACTTTTTTGCGTAGCGGCAGTGTTCAGCGGATGCGCAGGGAGCAAAGAGCAGGCAACTAAAAAACTGACCCTTCTGGCTTACGACTCTTTCTTACCAACCGAGGGAATTTTTGATGAGTTCACCAAGGAAACAGGAATTAGCGTTGAAGTCATTCTTGGTGGCGACACTGGCCAACTCATTTCGAAGGCAATTCTCACGTCAGGTAATCCAGAGGGTGATGTTCTCTGGGGCGTAGACAATACATTTCTCACGAGAGCTATTAAAGGAGAAATTTTTGCTCCATATACTTCCCCACTCACCAAGGACATGGCAGCCGACGTTGTAGAACTCACTCAACCCGAAGGTGTAGTTACCCCGGTTGACACAGGTGACGTGTGCATTAACTACGACAAAAAATGGTTCTCTCAGCGCAACATAGTTCCTCCACAATCTCTTGAAGATTTAGCACTACCTGCATACAAAGACCTCCTTGTGGTTCAGAACCCAGCATCTTCTTCTCCAGGACTCGCTTTTCTCCTCTCTACAATTGCGGCATTCGGGGAAGACGATTGGCAAAGCTATTGGAAGAAGTTACGCACGAACGGTGTCAAAGTTGTCGACGGGTGGACCGAGGCATACACCATTGAATTTTCTGGCTCATCTGGAAAGGGCACACGTCCACTTGTTGTGAGTTACGCCTCTAGCCCACCAGCAGAAGTGGTGTATTCCGACCCGCCGGTGAGCGAACCCCCAACAGCCGTCATTGACACAACGTGCTTTCATCAGGTGGAGTTTGCTGGAATTCTGCGAGGTTCCAAAAATGATAAGGCGGCACAACTTCTCATTGATTACCTTGCAGACACAACATTTCAAAGTGACCTACCGCTGACACTGTTTGTGAACCCTGTCAATAAAAATGTCGCCTTACCGGATGTTTTTACTTCCTTTGCCGCGCAACCAGAGAAGCCATACACAATGGACCCAGCCGCCATTGAAAAGAATCGTGTGACTTGGGTAGATACTTGGAGCTCAATCGCTTTGCGATAGCACTATGACTACCCCTCCTCGCGTACACGTTTTCAAAAATGCTCCTTGGCTTTTTGTGCCAGGTTTCATCTTTTTGAGTGTGTTTGTGATGTGGCCAACGCTTGTAGTGCTTTCAGAAAGTATCGATCAATCATCTCTGTTGCGCGTGATCAGCGACTCTCAACTTCGCCAGATGCTGTGGTTTACCACTTGGCAAGCATTTCTCAGCACTGTCGGCACTCTTGCTATTGGTATACCTGCAGCTTTGGTGTTGAGTCGCTATTCCTTTAGGTCGCGGCAATTAATACGTGCACTCACCTTTGTGCCATTCGTACTTCCCACCGTTGTTGTAGGAATAGCTTTTTCATTGCTGTCACCAGCGTCGTACCAATCGGGGCCTATACCCCTCATCTTGGCTCACATCTATCTCAACATCGCTGTTGTTGTACGAGTGGTGGGAAGTCGATGGGAAAAACTTCCCACTGCGTTTAACGACAACGCTTCTTTGCTTGGAGCAACCCCATTTACCAATTTCCGAACAATTACTTTCCCGCTTTTGCGCAACAGCATTATTGGCGCAGGAAGCATCGTCTTTATCTTTTGTTTCAGTACCTACGGTGCGGCACGCGTACTAGCGGGTCCACGCTTCCCCACTATTGAAACAGAGATATACCGTTACGCCTTTTTCCTCGGCAATATGCTCCAAGCGAGCGCCCTCGTCGTTTGGCAACTAGGCATCATCATGTTGGTTCTTGCACTCACCTATCGTCAAAAGAGTATTTTTCTTGGTCAACGAAACCTCATGCCATTGTCTTCTGAGCGAAAACTTAAGCGCATTGTCTTTTCAGGTGCAGCAGCACTTATTGCAGTAGGAACTCTGTTGCCTATCGCCATACTTTTCAAAGATTCTTTACAGTCTTCTCAGGGCTTTACATTTTCACATTGGGCAACGAGCGATATGTGGACATCGTTTCTCACCTCTCTTGGGATCGCCCTCTTCGCCGCCGTGATGGCGCTATTTTTCGGCACTGGTTCAGCACTGGCAATTGCCTATTCCACTCAAGTGAGATATCACCGATTCGTTCAAGCGCTTACTTCGTTGCCCATTGTCATTTCAGCTGTAGCACTTGGTCTTGGCTACCTGCTCGCCTTCCGATCTGACCCAATGAATTGGCGTGGGTCTCTGTGGCTAATCGCCGTGGCGCATTGTGCTGTTGCATTGCCATTTGTTGTACGAATTATTGCTCCGGCAGCCCGTGAAATTCAGCCTGAGCTCCGCGAAAATGCCCTCTTGCTTGGTGCATCTCCATGGGAAGTGTGGAAGAGCATCGACCTCCCCTTCCTCCTTCGCCCTATAGCAATTGCGGCGTCATTTGCCTTTTCTATTTCGCTCGGCGAGTTCGGAGCATCCAGTCTTCTCACGCGACATGGTCACGAGACTCTGGCGATGCGCATTGGCCAACTGCTTTCTCGACCCGGTGAGCAGCTACAAAAGCAGGCAATTTCCTCTGCTTGCTTGCTGGCTTTCTCATGCATCGCTATTGCACTTATTGTTGAATACGTGGTCCAATTCAATAGACGGAAAGGAACACAGTGACATCTCCGTTCCTCAGCATTTCCCAATTGTCATTTCACGTACCAGGTGAAAGCACTTCGATCTTCAATCACCTGTCGCTAGAAATCAGCGAAGGCGAAATTATGGCAATACTTGGGCCGAGCGGCTCCGGGAAATCTTCATTGCTGCGCATCATTTGTGGGCTCTCTCCCGCAAGTTCGGGAACCGTTCAGTTACAAGACAAAGACATCACTCATATTGCACCGCACCGGCGCAACATTGGAATGGTGTTTCAAGGAACATTCTTGTTCCCACACCTCTCAGTGAGTGAAAATATTGCTTACGGCCTCAAAATGCGCAAAGACAGCAAAGAGTCTCAAGAGCTACGAGTAAACGAGATGCTCAACCTCATTCATCTGACTAATTTTGCTCAGCGCGATGTTGAGCATCTTTCTGGTGGCGAAACTACACGAGTAGCCATTGCACGCGCACTGGCCCCCGCCCCTTCGCTGCTGCTTCTCGACGAACCACTCACCGGACTCGATGAACACTTGCGCATTGATCTTGCCAAAGATCTGCGTACTGCGCTCACGACCTCTGGCATTACGGCAATACTGGTAACGCACGATCGTAACGAAGCAGCAATTGTTGCCGACCGCGTAGTGCAGTTCTCCGACCTCATTTCACCTTCATGAACCTGCCGTCTCTATTCCGCATTGCAATTGCTTCCACACAAGACATCTTGCCGTTACGCATGAAAGTGCTGCGTGAGGGCACTCCTTCGCAAGACCCTAGATACGCAGAAGATGACTGGGAGATCACAACACATCTTGCGCTGTGTAAAGAAGACGACATTGTCGGAACTTCTAGTTGGCTCACCAAAACATTCCCCCTGCCCCATGCCTCTAGCAACACGCTCGATACTCAATTGCGGGGTATGGCGATAGATCAATCGCTCCAGAGCTCGGGCCTAGGGGCAGAGCTTCTGCTCTACGGAATTCAACTTGCTCAAAGCAACGGTGCTGGCATTGTGTGGGCACGGGCACGCGATAGTGCATTGAAATTCTATGAAAGAAACGGCTTTACTACCGTTGGCGATGCATTTATTGACGAGGCGACAGGCATGTCGCACCACCTTGTCTACTTCCAGTGTTCGTAGCTATTTGATACTTAATTGAGTGGAATACAGAACTTCACTATTTGCATCGGGTGAGACAATGACGTCAACTTTCCACTCTCCTGGATACACAAACTGAATTTTTCCTACAAAGTGATTTGGACCTACTGCATTGAGTTCTGCCTGGATAGGTGGAACATTGCTACTCGCCAACGAGAACCGCGCCTTTATTGCCAACACTGGGTCTAGTGAACCATTTGGTGGAGACACAATGACATGCATCTCAGATTCACCTACCCGTGGTGGAGAAATAGTGATGTTTGCAATGACGTCACCTTGCACCAAAGCCGTAGAGAAGGGCGCGTTACTCACTGTTGGGCGTGGTGATGCGGCAACCATTCCCGATGTAATAGACAACACAACAAGACCAACAACAACTTCAGCGCACAGAACCGCCCGTAGCCGACTCACGCCACTTTCATAGAACCGCCGACGAACAATTGCTGCGCAAATGAGCATGACCCCCACAACACACACCTTGGCAATAAGGGCATTGCCATACGACGTCTTGGTGAGATTGCCAATGCCATTCATGAGTAGTAGGGCTTGCACCACTCCAGTCGCCACGACAACAGCAATGAGAATTGCGGCTCTCTGAGAAAACCATTCCACAATTGATGTTGTGCGAATATCATTCACGAATATCAAAAGAATGAGCCCTCCGCACCACACTCCAATTGCTGACACATGTAATGCCAGCAATGCGACAGTGAGAGCAGCCGGAGAATCAACTGCAGCGTGCCCGGCAAATGCATAGGTAAAGGGCAAGGTCACAAATGCAAAGACCGCCACAAATTTACTGATCTGATGATGTTCCTTATTAGAGTTGCCCCATCGAGCAACAACACTCACCAGCAAGAATGACACCACGATGCGCGCAAATAATGATTCGCCTACCTGTGTAGCAAATACGTCTTTCACTGTACTGCCGTTTGTTATTTGACCCCAAGTGCCACCCGAAGCATTTATTCCATGCAATAAATAGAGCAACGCGGTAGACAAACCCAAGACTGAACCGGCCATCACTACCGACCTATTCAAGGTTTTTCTTGGCGCATCACTGCCCAACAAAAAGAAAATACCGGCAAGCACTACCGAGACAGCAATATATGAAAACAAACGCATCAAGGCCATCGCAACCTTCACCGCACTCGATGTTTCACTGTCCTTCAATGCAGTCTCAATAACCGATGCAAGGTTTTTTACTGCTCCAGCACCTACGCGAAATGTAATAGCGCCTTCTACAGGGTGCCCGTCTGCAGAAACAACTCGGTACACGGCCACATAAGAATCTTGCGCCAGTGTTGGTGGAACAACACGAACAATTGATGCGTCTGATGCATCTGCTTTTACCGCAGGCAGTTGAATCCGCTTGCCATTGCTTGAAAAGAGTCTGATGTAGCCAAGCGAAGGTTCAACAGATTCATCAAAATCTAAAACAATTTGCAGAGGTGTCTCTTCAAGTGTTGCCCCCGAGGTGGGTACAGAATTATCCAACACCGCGTGCGCAGATGCCATTGCAGCAGGCGCGCAAAGTACACATGCCACAGCAACAAATAAAATGCGCAGAAAGTTGCGAAGCATTTACAAGTTGTCCACTTGTTCAAGTCCATCTGGAGTGACGCGACCGAAAAGCCATGCCAGTCTTTCATTCTCCGACAACGCGAGGGCAATGGGCGGTAATCCGCTCATTCCCATTGGCAAGCGACTCGTATACCTCATGGACATTCGTGCAAGATCGTGTCGAACATAGAGCGAATTCCACTGCGCATATGTAAAACCTATTCCCAAGTCGTGCATATGCACTTCCATTTCACGCCAACGCAACAACGGCAAATCGGCAATTGCCAAGACAGCACCAACTGCATTTTTGCCGTTTCCAAGCCACGCTTCACCGGGCGAACGAGCCCAGGCTCCTTCAAGTTGGTAAATTGACTCGCGAGTACGACGTACAAGTGCTTTTCCACTCAGCATCGCCTCTGTGGCAATGCCCTCAGCACGGCCTTTCAGCCCACCTGCATATTGCTCACCTTCACGACCCATTGCAGCCTCAGAAAAGAGGTGGCTATGACTATCGGCATTACGTGCCAAATGCGCCAATACATAGCCTCTGCTCCAATTGGGTAAAAGTGACGGCTGATTGCACCACGGGTCGATGTTGTCGGGAGAAATGGCATCGAGTAACGCCAGCAATGCCTGATGTGAAGCGGCGCACCCCGCAACGCAGTCGTCAATAAAGCGCGTATCTAAATTCTGTGGAGCCATGTCACTTCTCTTTTCGTCGAGAATCTATTGCAGCCAAACTACTGAATAGTTTGTCGGAGCTTTGCGGGGTTGCCCCCTCCGATAATACGACGTAAACGGTTCCACCATTGCCCACTACTACTGCAGTTCGCGCCCTCGATAAAGACCCGGTATGGCCCCATCTTCCTTTCAAGTAGCGCAGACCATTGCGGTATTCACTTGAATAGCGCGACTCATGCATTTTTTGTAGCCAAAGAGTTGAAAGAATTTTCTTGCCTGGTGTTTGTGGGTTCAGCGCATTAAACAACACCGCAATGTCACGAGCCGACGACATCCATGCACCAGACCCACCCAGTACTTGCGTGGCGTGCGTCGTGGTATTCAAATAGCCACCTGCAACACCAAGTGGTTGCCACACCAATCGCCATGCTGCCGACTCAAATTTCAGTTTTGTCACTTTTTCAATGAGAAGCGTTAGCAGCACATAGTTGTCATTCGAGTAGAGATATGTCCCAACTGGCACAGAGGGAATCAATGTTGCAGCGAGTTCGGCGTATTGCTGATAGCTGGTCTTCCCCGATGTAACAGCTTTAAAATTGTGTGAGGCCATTCCTGTTGCATGATTCAAAAATGCCCACACAGGCTGTGTACCGAGTATGTCTGCTGTTGATGGCGGGAATATTTCTGGGAGATACGTTCTCATTGGAAGATCTAAATCAATTTTCTTTTGCTCCGCGAGCTTCAAAACCAAAGTAGCCGTCAATGTTTTGCTCACCGACGCCAGCGAGAAATAAGTAGACGAATTGGCATTTCGCCCAACTTCATCTTGCACTTTTCCATCTTTTACCTCAACAACAACAGATCGTCCCGATGTGAGAGAAAGTACTGCATCCAGTTCCGCGCTGCCCTGGGCGTGAGCTGATGCTCTGCCCTGTACAAGCATTCCAAAGACGCACATCACCAAAAATGCGTTTCTCAAAAGTTGACCGTGAAAGAGTTTTTGCATGCCTATTTCAGGCTAGTTCCCTAATGACCCTTGTCGATAGGGAATCACCACAACAGTTCCGTCTTCTGCATGATGAACACGTGCAGACACCCCATAAAACTCGGCCAAAGTCTCTTGGCGCAGCACTTCAGCAGCAGTGCCACTCACCACTCGATACCCCTGGTGCAAGAGACACAACCGATCTGAATACAAACCAGCAAGTGTGAGGTCGTGCATGGCCGAGACAACGGTAAGACCGTGCTCTTTGCGAAGCTGGTCGACAAGTTCCAATGCTTGTTGCTGGTGTCCAATATCGAGCGCACTCGTTGGTTCATCGAGGAGCAAAATAGGTGCCTCTTGCGCAATTGCGCGCGCAATGACCACACGCTGCTTCTCTCCGCCAGAAAGCGTGCCGACGGGGCGATGCGCAAGGTCAACGAGATCTAGTCGCTCTAACACATCGGCCACAATTGCCCAGTCGTGTTTGGTTTCTGTTCCAAAGTGACTAATGAAAGGGTTACGGCCAAGCACAACGTATTCCCGCGCAGTCATATCGTCGGGCAGCACAGGAGACTGTGGCACATATGCAACGAGTTGTGCCCTACGTTTTGCTGAGCGCATGCGAAGTGGTGAACCATCAACTCGTATTTCGCCACTATGTTTTGCCAGACCCGCAACAGAGCGCAGCAAAGAACTTTTTCCCGCGCCGTTTGGCCCAATGAGGCATAGCCACTCACCAGGTTTCACCGTGTCGGTGAAATTACTGAGCGCATCGTGTTGCCCGTAACGCACGCCTACGCCAGTGAGTTGCAAAGACGTCATCTTGTTCCCTGCTTTGTTCGCAACAACAGTAAGAAGAATGGTGCACCAAGAAAAGCTGTCACCACTCCAATTGGAGTTTCCGATGGGTTCTGCAACACACGACCAGGAATGTCGGCAATAATGAGAAATGAAGCCCCCATTAACAAACTCAGCGGCACTATTACTCGGTAACTTGCGCCGGCAAGCAAGCGCACTGCGTGCGGAACAATAATTCCGACAAATCCAATGAGTCCGCTCACGGCAACTACTGCCGACGTGCCAAGGGTTGCTGCTATGACCACAACAATGCGCACACGATTGACCGAAGCGCCTAAGGCTGTTGCTTCATCGTCTCCAACGCGCATAATGTCGAGCAACCTGCGATGCAAAAACAGCACGGCAGAACTCACCACAACATACGGAAGTACAAGACGTACGTCTCCCCAAGTTGCAGAACTCAAACGCCCGAGAATCCAGGAATACACTTGACGCACCACGTCGGTATGTCGTTGCAGCACAAAAGTCTGCACCGCAGTTGCAAGCGCAGTGACAGCAACACCAGCCAAAACTAAGGTTGATGCACTTTTCGGACCACCAAAAGCGGTACCCACAACGTAGGTAACAAATACCGCAAGTAGACCTCCCACAAATGCGCTCAGCGGTAGTGGGTCAATAATCCACGTACTTGAGCCTGAACGATTCAATGTAAATACCAAAGTTGCACCGAGTCCCGCTCCTGCTGCAACACCCAATAGATACGGGTCAACTAACGGGTTGCGGAAAACTCCTTGGTAGCTCGCGCCACTCAATGACAACATCGACCCCACCAACGAAGCCAGTACCACACGTGGCATGCGAATATCCCAGATGATGGTCCACTCACGAGATGTGACCCCGCTATCAATAGATATCAACGGCAGATGATCGAGTAACGCCAATGGCACTCGCCACCAAGTAGGCCCTGCCGGCCCCACCATTGCACCAAGCAAAACAGAGACAAGCGCCAGTGCACCAGCAGCGGGAATCCACCACCGGCGCACGGGCTGCTCAACTGTTTCGGCTAAAGGAAAGATGACTTACTTCTACTTACTTGTTTCAACAAATTTTGCAACTGCCGCTGCAACTTGTTTTACAAGATCTACAACTCGAGGGCCCCAACGCGAAGCCACGTCATCGTCGAGTTCTACAACGTTGCCATTGGTGACTGCATCAATTTTGTTCCAACCTGGTCGCGCTGCAACTGTCTTTGCATCTTGCTGACAGCATTTTGTATCGGCCAAGAAAATGAGCTGTGGGTTTGCAGAAATAATTGCTTCTTGCGAAAGCTGTGGGTAATCGTTTCCTGCTTCAGCTAAATCGGCAATGTTTTGCAACTTGAACTGCGACATGATTTGACCCACAAAAGTGTTTGACGTTACTGAAAAGTAGGTGTTGTCTAGTTCGTAGAAGTAGCTGACAGGAGCAGCTGGCAACTCCATTGAAGAAATAGCTGTCTCAATGTCTGCTTTCATAGACGATACAAGTGCCTCAGCTTCTGCTGACTTGCCTGTTAGCTCGCCGAGTTCTGTAATTTGCTTGTACGAGTCGTCAAAACCTGTAGCTGCGGCTCCTGTCCACACGGTGATTCCGAGTGCTTCAAGTTGTGTTTGCAAATTACCTGGGTCATACGCAAGAAGAACAACTGTTGCATCGAGAGCAGCAATAGCTTCCGCGCTCGGCTGTGCTGCATCTATTTTATTTTCAAATGATGCTGCAGCCTCTGGATAATTGCTGTAGTTGTCTACCGCTACTAGTTGATCTTGCGCTCCAAGGGCATAAAGCATTTCTGTTGCAGTTGCAGACAGTGAAACTATTTTGTTTGTTGATTCTTCCGGCACTGCAGTATCGGAACTGGCTTCAGCAACAGTGTCGGCAACCGTATTGGCCGCCGATTGGTCGCTTGTTCCACAGGCAGCAAACAGTAAAACCGATGTTCCCACTGCTAAAAAAGTGCGGCGAGATACACCGCGTAACTGACGAATAGAGTGAATTGACATTTTTCTTCCTCCGAAGATTGCTGGAGAAAAAAGAGTGGGTCGAAGGTGGGGTTCTCCCACCTCGCGGACCGCCCTTCCTTCGAGGACTGGTAAACGCATATAGATCAGGCGACCGGACTTGCCTTCCACAGCTTGCGCTGAAAAGTTTTACCGTTGCGGGACAGTGCCGGACTTTTACCGGACTTCGCTGTTTTCTATATCTCACAACTATTGCTGTGATGGCGTGACTATATCAGGGAAAACTCAGTTCACAAGATTCGCAAAGCGCGAGATGCCTTCAACGATGTCGTCGTCGCCGAGAGCAAACGAGAATCGCGCATAGCCAGGCGCACCAAAAGCTTCACCAGGCACGAAAGCAACCTTTGCTTGGTCGAGCACAATGTCGGCAAGATCAAGAGTGGTATGCGCTGTGATACCGCCATATGAGCGCCCGAGCAAACCCCTTACCTGTGGGAAGCAGTAGAAAGCACCTTCTGGTTCAAGACATGACACGCCGGGAATATCGCTCAACATTTTGTGCATTGTTTTTCCACGACGTTCAAATGCTGTGCGCATCATCTTCACTGCTTCAAGGTCACCACTCACCGCAGCAAGTGCAGCAATTTGTGCAACGTTCGAAACGTTGCTCGTGGAATGCGACTGGAAATTAATTGCAGCTTTCATGACATCGTCTGGGCCAATCATCCAGCCCACGCGCCATCCTGTCATTGCATATGTCTTAGCAACACCGTTCACGATGACGCATTGATTGGCAATTTCAGGAACAAGTGTTGGCATTGAACTGAACTGGTGCTTGCCGTACGTGAGATGCTCGTAAATTTCATCGGTAATCACCCAGATGCCATGTTCCACTGCCCACTTTCCAATGGCAGCAACTTCTTCTGGCGGATACACCGAACCACTTGGGTTGTCTGGCGAAACGAACAACAACACTTTGGTGCGGGGCGTGCGCGCGCGTTCAAGTTGCTCCACGGTTACTCGGAAACCAGATTCTTCAGTGGTGTCAACAACCACGGGCACTCCTCCAGCCAAGGTGATGGCTTCGGGGTAGGTAGTCCAAAACGGAGCAGGGCAAATGACTTCGTCACCTGGGTCGCACAGAGCAGCAAAGGCAACGAACACTGCGTACTTGCCACCGTTAGTCACCATTACCTGACTGGCCTTGCACGCAAAACCGCTGTCGCGCAGGGTTTTCACTGCAATGGCTTCACGCAACTCTGGAAGACCCGCTGCAGGGGTGTAGCGGTGGTTCTTCACGTCGTAACACGCTTTGGCAGCAGCCTCAACAATGTGGGCAGGAGTGGGGAAATCGGGTTCGCCGGCACCAAAGCCAATGACATTTTCGCCCTTCGCTTTAAGGGCTTTCGCCTTCGCGTCGACGGCAAGGGTGGCTGATTCGGCAATGGCCGCAAGGCGAGCAGATACGCGCCCGAGTTTTGCTTGAGAGGTCATGAATGCAATGCTTGCACAGTGAGCACAATTCCCCCCCAAACAATTCGCATTCCACAAGAATTTTTACCAGCCGACGGACGCTTCGGATGCGGGCCGTCCAAGGTCCGCCCCGAGCAACTCAGTGCTTTTGGCACGCGTGGAGCCCAACTTTTAGGCACTTCTCATAGGCAAGCCCCCATCAAGAACCTCGTGGGCTCTATTCGCAGTGGGCTCAGTGAATTATTTAACTTGCCCGACGGCTGGGAAATTGTCATGGGCAATGGCGGCTCCACCGTGTTCTGGGACGTCGCCACATTCGGCCTCATCGAGTCGCGCAGCGAGCATCTCGTCTTTGGCGAATTCTCTTCGAAGTTTGGGGAAGCCGCAGCTGCTGCTCCACACCTTGGTCAACCCGTCATTGTGTCTACTGAACCTGGCACGCATCCAGTAGCACGAAAAGAAGACGTCGATGTGTACGCGTTCACACACAACGAAACATCAACTGGTGTTGCCATGAAATTACAACGGCCCGCCTTTGCAGACGATGCATTAGTAGTAGTCGATGCAACATCTGCAGCGGGTGGACTGCCTTGGAACCCAAGCGAAGTAGACGTGTATTACTTCGCACCGCAAAAATGTTTTGCGGCCGATGGCGGACTATGGCTTGCTGCATGTTCACCGCGCGCTCTTGAACGCATCAATTCCATTGCAGCTTCAAAGCGCTGGTGCCCGGCATCACTCGATTTAAAAATTGCACTCGACAACAGCGTTGCAAACCAGACCTACAACACTCCAGCACTTGGCACTCTCATTTTGCTCGATGAACAAATTTCATGGATGCTGGAAAACGGTGGGCTCTCGTGGTGTGTCGCTCGTTCACAAAAATCTGCAGATCATCTCTATTCATGGGCTACTGAGCGTTCATGGGCTGAACCCTTCGTTCGCAATGCATCCGAGCGTTCTGCTGTGGTCGGGACCATCGACCTCACGGGCGTTGAGGCCAGCGATATCAATGCGGTCCTGCGCGCCAATGGCGTGGTTGATACCGACTCTTACCGCAAATTAGGGAGAAATCAGTTGCGCGTGGGCATGTTCCCGGCAATTGACCCCGAAGATGTTGTGCAATTAACGAGGAGTATCGACTTTGTGGTGGAACAATTGATTCCATGATTTCCAAAGACGTGCTCACTGCAAGTTGGGACGACATTGCCCCGCTACGTGACCCCGTCTTTCTCATCGCGTTGCGTGGTTGGTTCGATGTATCGAATGCGGCAACCGCAGCCATTGAGTGGTGCGTTCAAGAACGCGTTGTCACCATTGTGGGAAGCATTGACCCCGACCCATTTTTCGATTTCACCCACGAGCGACCAGAGGTGTACCTCGACGAAGATGAAGAACGCCAATTGCGGTGGCCAGAAAACAACATTTACATTGCACGTTTTCCTGAAGGTGCACGCGACCTTGTTCTTCTGTCGGGCGTAGAGCCACACATCCACTGGTCTACTTTCATCGACTGCATTGTTGATGTTGCGCAAGGCCTGAAGTGTTCTGCTGTTGTTTCACTTGGCGCCCTTGCCGACCAGGTTCCACACACTCGCCTTCCACCCGTTGTCGGCAGCACCACCAACCCCGACCTCGCACGCAGGCTTGGCTTGTCGCAACCTCAATACCAAGGGCCAACTGGTGTTATTGGCGTCATGCAAGAACGCTTCGACCGCACCGGAATGCCTGCTGTTTCTCTCCGTGTTGGTGTTCCGCATTATCTCACCAATGCTCAACATCCACGCTCTACTGCAGCGCTTTTACGCCACCTCGAGCACGTGCTTGGTGTTCCAACAAACCATGGTGGCATCGACGCCGATGTGCGGCGGTGGGCGGTACTGCACGAAGAAGCCGTTGAAGACGACGCACAAACCTTGGCCTACGTGCGCATGTTGGAACAACAATTTGACCGTCGCTCGGAAGCAGCAATACCGACAGGCGAAGACCTTGCCGCAGAATTTGAAAAGTTCCTGCGCGAACAAAACTAACTCTTTAAGTATTCTCGGCGCCGTATGTGCCGGAAATCGCGACATTTTGCGCCGAGAAAAGCACCGTACGTTACCGAGTGAAACTAGTGAATATTTCTCGGCGCGTAGCGTAACGAAACGCGGGACATACGGCGCCGAGAACACTCCAGTGGGGGTCAGGTGTTGGTGATGGCGCCGGTTTCGGCACCTTGCACGAGCTTCGCGTATTTACCAAGCACACCTTTGGTGTAGCGCGGTGGGTTTGGTTTCCAGCCCACCTTGCGTGCGGCAATTTCTTCATCGCTCACCAGTAAGTCGAGCCGTTTTGAATGCACGTCAACCAAAATTTTGTCGCCGTCTTTCACGAATGCAATAGGACCACCATCGGTAGCTTCCGGAGCAACGTGCCCAATACAGAAGCCCCACGTGCCACCGCTGAATCGACCATCGGTGATGAGCGCACAGTCGGCACCACGTCCGGCACCTTTCAACGCGCCCGTGATGGCAAGCATTTCACGCATGCCTGGACCACCCTTCGGGCCTTCGTAACGAATGACCAACACCGTTCCTGGCTTGATATCGCCAGCAAGAATTGCCGTCATTGCGCCATCTTCACCATCAAAAACTCGTGCGGCACCTTCGAAGTGCAGCTGGTCTTTGCTGAGGCCGGCAACTTTCACTACAGAGCCTCTTGGTGCAAGCGACCCTGTCAACACGTTGATGCCGCCCTCTGAGTGAATGGGGTCAGAAAGTGGATGCAACACCTCGCCATCTGGTGCAGGAGGATCGATTTCCGCAAGGTTTTCTGCCATTGTCTTTCCGGTGCATGTCATGACATCGCCATGCAACAGACCTGCGTCGAGCAGCATCTTCAAGACCACTGGAATGCCACCGACGCGGTCGATGTCGGTCATGTGGTATTTGCCGCCTGGCTTTGTGTCGGCAATATGTGGAACCTTTGCCGCAATGCGGTTGAAATCTTCTAATTCGAGGGGGACTTCAGCTTCATGCGCAATGGCGAGCAGATGCAAAACAGCATTGGTGCTTCCACCTAATGCATTAACAACCGCAATTGCATTTTCAAATGCTTTTTTTGTCATGATGTCGCGCGGACGAATGCCCAAACGCAACAAGTTCATTACTGCTTCACCTGCACGCTCTGCATCACCTTCGCGACGCGCATCGACTGCTGGGGGCGAAGCTGTTCCGGGAAGGCTCATGCCCAATGCTTCGGCAATAGACGACATCGTGTTTGCCGTGAACATTCCGCCACATGCACCTTCACCCGGGCATGCGTTACGTTCAATATCGCTGAGTTCTTCATCGGTAATTGTGCCAAGCGCATGTGCACCCACTGCTTCAAAAACGCTTGTGATATCGAGTGCTTCGCCGTTTAACTGCCCCGGCAAAATGGAACCGTTGTAAACAAAAACCGCCGAGAGGTTGAGTCGCGCTGCAGCCATGAGCATTGATCGAATGCTCTTATCGCAACCGGCAAGACCAACGAAACCATCGAACCGCTCAGCATGCATCACGGTTTCCACGCTGTCGGTGATGACCTCACGACTTACTAGCGATGCACGCATTCCTTCGTGACCCATGGAAATACCATCGCTCACTGTGATGGTGCCAAACTCCAATGCAACGCCACCTGCTTTGCGCACACCCGCCTTGGCAAACTGCGCAAGTTTGCGCAGTGTCATGTTGCAAGGTGTTACTTCGTTCCACGAAGAGGCAATAGCTACCTGCGGCTTGGCCCAATCGTCATCGGTGAGCCC
>JBAXNF010000017.1:0-19517 GCA_037133935.1 bacterium | reverse complement strand
TAACTGCACCTACTACCGCATCGTAAAGAGCCTGCGCATATGGGTCGACAGCGGCGGTGTCTTCCGGATGCCATTGCACTGCAAGTAACCAACTTGTGTTGTGTTCCACTGCCTCAATAAAACCATCGCTCGACCACGCAACTGCGGTGTGACCTTCACCTAATGCATCAATTGCTTGGTGATGAAATGAAGCAACATCAATTTCACTTGCGCCAATAACGCTGTGCACTTGTGAGCCTTGCGCAATACGCACAGAATGAACTGCAAACTCTTCGCCGTCAGGAAAATTAACTGGCTTGTGTGCAATGTTGGAGTCGTCGTCAATGTGCTGGTGCAAAGTTCCACCTAGTGCCACATTGACCAATTGAATACCCCTGCACACTGCGAGAACTGGCTTTTCTAGCAACATTGCTGCATGAAATAACGCCATTTCGAAATGGTCTTGGAGAGCATTCACACCATAGGTACGCGGGTGCGGCTCATGCCCGTACAACGCCGGGTTCACGTCGGGGCCACCCATGAGTAGCAATGCATCGCAGGTGCTCATTACTTCTTGTGCGGCATCACTCGTCAATTCACGCGGCGTAATAACTACAGGTTCTCCACCCGCGCGAATAATTGCATCTAAATAACGCTGCCCCGCAAAGGTCGCTGCATCGCGAGAAACTTTTCCCGCACTTGCCGTGCGACCCGCAACTGCAACGAGCGGTGCCACGAATTAGTCGGCGACGGTAACGGTGACTGAGTTGATGACCACATCGGTTTTTGGACGATCGCCAGAACCCGTTGCAACTTTTTGCATTGCATCAACAACTTCAAGACCTTTAACAACTTGACCGAACAATGCGTATGCAGGTGGTAAACGGCAACCATCGGGGCCAGAGATAATGAAAAACTGTGAGCCGTTTGTGTTTGGCCCAGCGTTTGCCATTGCGAACGAACCCACTTGGTACTGACCAGCCGATGGCAGTTCATCTTCAAATCGGTAACCAGGGCCACCGGTGCCGGTGCCTGTTGGGTCGCCACCTTGGCAAACAAAACCATTGATGATGCGGTGGAAAATAATGCCGTCGAAATAATGGTTCAATGCGAGAAACACAAAACTATTGACTGTCTTTGGAGACTTGATGGGGTCGAGAGCAATAACCATAGTGCCCATTGAGGTCTCCATGGTTGCGGTGTAACGCTTGGCGGGGTCAATGCCCATTTCGGGGTATGCCGCAAATTTCTGCTGCTGGGGGGCGGATCCGTCGAATGGGGGAAAAGCTGGTGCACTGGACATAGTAGGCAACACTATCTGCCTCGGCGAGCTAAGCACTAACCTCAGACCTATGGAAAATGAGTTTGCATCGTCAGCCCCAGAAATCAGCCCCGACGCTGTAAACCTTGACACCATTGAGCAAGATCTTGCCGATGTAGAAACCGCACTTGCCCGCCTTGAAGCTGGCACGTATTGGACCTGTGAAACAACAGGTCAAGAACTTCCGAGTGAACTTCTTGCAGCGCAACCAACCGCGCGCAGCATTACGTCGCTTTAGTTGTTGCGCAGCTTCGACAGCAAGCGCAATATTTCGAGATAGAGCCATACGAGTGTGATGACTACACCGAGTGCGGCAAACCACTCCATTTGTTTCGGCAGTCCTTCTTTTTCACCACGCTCAATAAAGTCGAAATCGAGCGCAAGGTTTGCTGCAGCAAGACCAGCAACAAAAATACTGAACCCAATACCAAGCAGGCTGGCATCGTTGAAAAACGTAATATTTGCGCCTAACAAATTGAAGATAAATGACACGCCATAAAAAATAAGTAAGCCCACCATAGAGCTCATCACAATGCGACGGAATTTGTCGTTCACGCGAATAATGCCCGTGCGATACATCACCAACATTGCAATGAAAACTCCGAGCGTTGCACCAACTGCTTGCAACACGATGCCGCTGTATTGAATGCTGTAAGCACGTGAAATAGCGCCCACCACAACACCTTGGGCAATGGCATACATCGGGCCTAAAACGCGTGCGTATTGAGGACGAAAACTTGCACCAATAGCGCAGACCAAACCAACAAGTACGCCCGCAATAATCCAACCCGGGAATTGCACTTGGCCGGCAACCGGCTCGCTCACCAGGCTCCAGCCGAAGGTGGCTGCGCCCAATAAAATTGCCAAAAGCGTCAAAGTGGCCGTTGCTGCCCCGCTAGCGGTCATGGTGTCGCCTGGCGCATGAGTTGCCACCCACGGGCTGGCTGGGCCATCCGACAGTGGTGGAATTGCCGTGGTTTTCAGGCTTTTTGCGGTGCCAGCATCGGCCTCCGAGGCCGCCCAGCCGCGCTGCGTTGCCCGCTTCATTGACTTTTCATTGAGGAGTGGATTTGCCATAAAGCCCACGTTACAGAAATCGGGCGATTGTTGGTTGTCACGCCACATGGCGTCGGTATCGTAAGGCGTGTTCCCCGCTGGGGAACATTGGGCTAAGAGGGAGCATTCATGGCTAAGGACCGTGTCGACCGCGACGAGGAAGACCTTGTTCGGCTGTATCTCACCGATATCGGCCAATACGCCTTGCTCACCAAAGACGACGAAGTTCGTTTAGCCAAAGCCATTGAAGCTGGCAAAGAAGCGCAAGTTGAACTTGCCGAAACCGAAAAAACTCTCACGCCTACCAAAAAGCGTGACCTCAAGCGCGCAGCAAAAGAAGGCGAAACTGCCGAGCGAGCATTCGTGCAATCCAACCTGCGCCTCGTGGTGTCTATTGCAAAGAAGTACCAGGCATCGGGCTTGCCGCTACTCGACCTCATTCAAGAGGGCAACCTTGGTCTCATGCACGCCGTTGAAAAATTCGACTGGCGCAAAGGTTTTAAATTTTCTACATACGCAACCTGGTGGATCCGTCAGGCCATCACTCGCGGTATCGCAAACACGGGTCGCACCATTCGTCTTCCGGTTCATGCTGGCGACACACTTGCCCGTTTGCAAAAGGCGCGCTCACGACTCGAACTGAAATATGGTCGCCCTGCAACTTTGGCTGAACTTTCCAAAGAAGTAGAAATGCCAGAAGACAAAGTCACCGAGGCGTTGCGCTTTGCTGCTGAACCACTGTCATTGTCTGAACCATTGCGTGAAGATGGCGATGCAGAACTTGGCGACGTGGTTGAAGACCGTTCGGCAGAGTCACCATTTGAAGTTGCAGCTACTGCATTGTTGCCAGAAGAAATTCAGCGACTCCTTGCACCACTCGACGAGCGTGAACGCGAAATTTTGAAACTGCGTTTCGGTCTCGATCGTGGCGAGCCACGCACGTTGGAAGAAGTGGGCGACCACTTCAACCTCACTCGCGAGCGCATTCGTCAAATTGAAGCACGTGCCATGAGCAAGTTGCGCCACCCGTCTAGCGACACCGGTGCACGCGATCTACTTGCTGTTTAAGGTACTTCACTTTCGCGACGTACTGGTTGCGGCACGCGCAGTAAATCGTTCAGGCCGTGCCAAATAGCTACAGCTCCAATGCCGAGAGCAATGGGAAGAATGACTCGCACACACCCGGCGTCTCCCATGCCAGGAACAAATCGGTGCGTCACTTGATTGCGATGAAGCCCAACAGCTACCACTAGCGCAATTCCTGATGCCGTAGAAACCGCTGCAACAAATTCTTTGCCACGCAAGACCATTGCCACTATTGCAAGAAGTAAACCAACGCAACCCAATGCAATGAGCGATGGTGTGGCACGCGCAATACTGGGCAACGAGAAAAACTGCAGTATTCCTAGTGTTGTCACAGCAATGCTCGCAGCAACAAGATCAGCTTTGCCCCACCGCTTCCCCAACAGCAATGCAACGGCTGCTGCAGGAACGACAAGTAGCCACCGCCATGAACCTGGTGCATCTTCAACGTACAAACTTCCCACCACTGCAGTAATGACGCCATCGACCTTCATGTCGATTAGCCATTCTTGCACTAAGCCTCCGTCATTAATCACCGCAGGTTTCAATGGGCTCATCCAATGCACGCGATGGTCGTGCCACAACGCCTCACCGTTGCTTGCAATTTGGCGCCACGTTGGTGCATCTGTACTTACATACTCAGTGGGAACAGTGCTACCCGACCCATACCGTGTTTTATTAATGACCACGGTAGGCGACCATGAATTTTCAAACACTCGACCCTTTTCATCGATACGCAAATATGGTTCTTCGTCATAACCAATGACTTCCGCGCTGTGCCCCGTTTGCACTTCCATTTTCACAAACGCATCAACGCCAACAATAGAAACTTCAATTGCAGAGGTGGCCGGAGATATTTCTTGAACAACACTGCGCGTGTTCCCCGGTTGTGCGGGGTCGGCATGAGCGCTGATTGCAGGGCTGAAAAGCCAGAACCCCACAATTGCTAAGAGAAATAACTTCCACGATTGGCGGAGGTGGACGGGAATCGAACCCGCCAGACGAGGTTCACTCGTCTCAACCGCTTTGAAGGCGGCGGAGCCCACCAGGCGCACAGACACCTCCATCAGAAAAGAGTATCGGGTATTGCAACTGAATGAGACTTTCTGAAAAGTAGTTGCCACAAAGTGCCCCTGAAATCACACATTGAAGTACCTCACCAATTTGAGGCCAGACATGTGAAAGGAGCACCCATGATTGTGGTGTGTAGATCTCCAAAAGGTGGCAGCGGAACCACCATTACCAGTGCCGCACTTGCAATGATGCTCGCAGCACAACACCGTGGCGGAGGTTACATCGTCGACCTTGCAGGCGAACTCGCTCCGGCACTGGGCATTCCCGACCCTCCCGATACACAGCCGGTCGATGTGAATGCTTCACTTAAATTACTTTCCTTTGCCCCTCGTGAGTTGCGCACAACCGTTGAACTCAATTGGCAAGAAATTGCCAACCAACTTCTTGCCTACGACGCACCGGTGGTCATTGACGCAGGAACTACCGAGATCAACGAGAATCTTGAGCGAATTGCGAATCGCACATTTCTTGTGCTGCGTCCGTGCTACCTGGCGCTGCGTAAGGCCAGTAACAAAATGAGCCATGGGTACTTGCGTAGCGACGGCATCATTGTGCTTGAAGAGACCGGACGAGCACTGACACCAACCGATATCTCCACCGTATTAAAGACCCCAATCGTTGCGACCATCAAGGTTGACCCCAGTGTTTCACGAGCTGTCGATGCTGGCCTTTTAAGTAGCCGCATTCCAGCTGCACTCAATGAAGGCCTCAGTGCACTGGTTGAAACGCTGTCGCTACCAGCAGCCAAAAAGCAAGTCCTCTAATGCAACACCGCAGCCGCTCTGCTCTGCCCCACTTTGCTGGATTACAAGATCTTGTTAATGATCCAGACGTTAAAGAGATCATTGTCAATAACAACACCGAGGTATGGGCCGAACGTACAGCGGGTCTTGAACGCGCGGGTTCATTAGCACCAGGTGAAGCAGCCGCCCTTCTTGAACGTTTACTTGCCCCTATTGGTCGACGTATCGACCTTTCTTCTCCTGTTGTCGATGCCCGACTCAGCGATGGGTCACGACTCTGCGCTGCTATTCCTCCGGTGAGCCCGTACGGGCTCTGTCTCACCATTCGCCGATTCTCTACTTCTGCTCTTGGCATTTCCTCATTTGCCAACGGTCGCGTCACCGACCTCTTGCACTCGGTAGTGCATCAACGCCGCAACATTGTTATTGCTGGTGCCACATCTACTGGTAAAACAACATTGCTCAGTGCACTCGCAAGTGAAGCTCCGCCAAATGAACGTCTTGTTGTATTGGAAGACACCAATGAACTAGCCGTCGCTCATCCTCATGTGGTGTATCTCGAATCTCGACCATCGTCAGCCGAAGGAATGACGGAAATTTCACTATCGCATTTGGTGCGTCATGCGTTGCGGCTTCGGCCAGACCGGCTCATTGTGGGTGAGGTGCGAGGCCCCGAAGCTTTCGACATGCTGCAAGCAATGAACACGGGTCATGCGGGTTCAATGTCTACTTGTCATGCAAATAGCGCTCACGATGCGCTGTACCGGCTCGAGAGCATGGTGTTACAAGCAACACCCAACTGGCCACTTCCTGCAGTTCGCTCGTACATTGCATCGGCTATTGACGTTGTTGTATTCGTCGAGCGATGCCCCCAAGGAAGCCGCCACGTTGCACAAATTGTAGAAATTGGTGACACTCTCACCACACACGGCACCTACAGCACAAGTGTTCTTGCACATAGTTTGCACCCGAGCAACGGTGACCTCGCACTGGTCATGTAATGCAACTCCTGGCATTCGTACTCTACTTTTGCGCTTTTTATTTAGCTGTTGAGCACCATGCCCTCACACACTGGACCCGGCTGCGCATTATTCATGTACTACTACCCGCGCAGAAACATCAACTTCTCGCACCACCACGTTTATATTCGTCAAGGCAACTGCGCCGAAAGAAACGGCCCTTTCCACCCGCACTGGCCACTGCCGACTTTCTAGACACCATTGAAAGGTCTATTCATACCGGTCATTCGCTGCGTGCAGCAGTAAATGATGCTCTTCATATTCTTCCTGCACATATGCAAGTGCACTTCCAGACGCTTGCATTGCATTGTCGCATCGGAGCCCCACTTGAAGAAGTGCTCACAAGCACATCAGTCAATGACACCCCAGCCGATGTTGTCTTTGGTATTCAAGCAATCGTTGCCGCCAGTGCTGGAGGCGTAGGCATGCGGTATGCGCTAGAACGCGCAAGTTGGGTACTTCGCGAACGCCACTCCGTAAACGAAGAGCGTCGTCTCCAATCTGCACAGGCACTTTTCTCTGCGCGCGTATTGTCGTGGCTACCACTTGCCTTTGGCACAATGATGGTGGCTACCAACCCAAACGTGAGAGACGTTCTCTTCACTACTCCTGTTGGTTTTTTATGTTGCGGTGTTGGCGCAGCACTCAATTTCACCGGCCGTTGGTGGATGAAAAAGTTGTCTCACCAAAAAATAGATGCCAATACTTATGCCTTTATTGATTTCATCGATCTACTTGTTGTGCTCTTAAAGAGTGGAAACAGCACGCACCGTAGTTTTCTTGCAATGTCACAATGGACTCAGCCAGCTGTGCGTAACGCAGTAGCCGATGTGCTCACTACAAGTGAAACAAGCACCCGATTCGTCGATGCGTTGCCACTTCTTATTTCCTACTTTGGCAATGGCGCCACGGGTGTTGTGAATGCACTTGCTGCATCGGAACGTGACGGGCTCCCCCTTGCACCATTACTCGAACGACTTTCGCATGAGGCACATTGTGAACGGCGCCGCATTGCACAAGAAGACGCCGCAAAGCTTCCTGTTCGCATGGCCTTTCCTCTCGTGCTTTGCGTTCTCCCTTCATTCGTCACTCTCTCTATCGTGCCCATTCTCATTGGGGCACTTTCATCGCTCACACTGAGCTAATTCACGCAATGGAGGCATCATGATTTCTTACAGCAACTTCTACATACAGCGGTTTGTTCAACACTTTTTTGGGCAACATCATGACGATGACGGCCAGGCAACCACCGAGTACGCACTTATTCTTCTTGCCGCCGCTGTCATAGCCGTGCTTGTTATTACTTGGGCTACTGCAGGGGGAGGCGCGGGCCGCATTGGTGAACTGTTCGACAATGTTTTCAACAAGGTTGTAGACAAAGCCTCTGTTGATGTTGGGTAGCAAAAATGAAAAGGGTCAAGCAACTATTGAGTTTGCTCTAGCACTTCCCTTGCTTGTTGTATTCGTCATGCTCATTGCCCAATTTGCCATTGTTGCCCGACAACAACTTGCACTGTGGGAAGTGGCACGCAATGCGGCTCGCTATGCCTCGGTTTCCCCCGACCCGCAATTGGCTGCACAAGAAATCGCTGCACAGAACGGATTTGCGGCATCATCTGTTGTTGCAACCAACTCCGATGGTATTACCCAAGTTTCCATAACTTTTAAGGAAAACACCTCGTTGCCACTCCTTGGGCCCTTCATCCCATCTCTCACTTTGCGGGCACATGTTGCCATGCTCACCGAGCCGTAACGGAATGCCGATATTGTCAATTCATGCAATTACATGTAGAGGCCATCGTCAATGAAGGAGTGGTGGTTCTTCGTCTGAGCGGTGAGGTCGCCTTGTCTACCCTGCCTCATTTCAGTGACATGTTAAATAAAGCAACACAAGAGCACCCCAACACACCTTTCGTCGTCAATGTAAACGATCTCACCATGCTCGACGACGCTGGCATTGGAATTCTGATGGGTTTTGCTGGAAAATTGCGCACCAGTGAGGTTTCATGCGTTGTCGTCTGCTCACAGGCATCTATTCGTTCACGGCTTGCTACCACCGGGTTCGACCTCGCGGTCAGCGTTATTGACGACGCCAATAGTAAATATTGATAAAGAATGCGTCGGTAGTGGCACGCGGTGAGCAACGGGTCTGAGTACCGTAATCACTATGGCTTCACCGCAAAAACCTGGAACTAATCAGGTTTCATCACATGTGCTCATTGCCGAAGATGACCCAGCGGTGCGTTCTGCTGTTCAACGCGTGCTCGAGCTAGAGGGTTATCGCGTGAGCATGGTGAACGATGGTGCTGCGGCACTTGCCTTTATTACCAAAACGCCGCCCGATGTTGTTGTTATGGATGTCATGATGCCCTTTGCCGACGGCATGACTGTGTGTCGTGAAGTACGCACGCGGGGCATTCGCGTTCCTATTTTGCTCCTTACTGCCAAGCACGAAGTGAACGACCGTGTAGCTGGGCTCGATGCTGGCGCCGATGACTATTTGGTGAAACCATTTTCCATTGATGAACTTCTTGCACGCGTGCGCGCACTTCTGCGGCGCCGCGAACCAGCAGGTGCAAATACGGTGCTGCGCGTTGGCGACCTCTCTCTCGATGCTGCACGACGTGAAGTGCTTCGTGGAGAGCGCCCCCTCAGTTTAACGAAAACTGAATTTGATCTTTTAGAAGCACTCATGTTGCGTAGTGGTCTTGTTGTCACGCGCGAACAGTTGTACGAAGAAATTTGGGGCTTTGATTTTGAAACCGGCTCAAAGTCTCTTGATGTTTACATTGGCTACCTACGGCGTAAAACTGAAGAAGGTGGCGAGTCGCGGGTGTTGTACACCATTCGCGGAGTTGGCTACACGGTGAAGGCCTAACAATGACTTTGCGTTCACGTCTTGCCATTGCTACCGGCGGCATTGCATTCGTTGCCGTGGGCACACTTGCAGCTGGTGCATACATTATTGCGAGTCATGAATTGCGCTCACAGGTTGATGCGTCGCTCTCGGCTCGCGCAAGCACCATTGTGCGCGAAATCAACCGCGACTTTGAACGACCACGTTTTCCGGGTCGCCAGTCTTCACCGCTTGGGTCCACACTTTTGCAACCAGAATTTGATGCCATCACTCAAGTCATTGGCTTCAATGGAAGAATTTTGGCAAGTCTTGGCCCGTCTGAATTAGTAGTACATGCAGACGAACTTGAGCTCGCGCAAAGCGCAACCGACGGTTTGAGCTTGTTGTACAACACCAATGTTCAGGGCAGTTCATATCGTGTACTTACTGTGTCATTACCCAGTGGTGGCGCATTACAACTAGGCCGTGACATTACCGATATTGAAGATGCGCGTGCCGGAATGCGCACTTGGCTCATTGTGTTCGGCCTTGGTGGCATTGTGATGGCAGCTACTGCTGGCTGGTTAATTGCACGCCGCACAACCAAGCCCATTGAACAGTTATCAGCAACCGCTGTAGGTATTGCTGCTTCTCAAGATACGTCGCAGCTCATCAATATTAAAGCAAGCGGTGAAATTGCCGACCTGGTAACGAGTTTCAATACCATGTTGCAAGCGCTTGGTAACTCAGTTGCCCAGCAAAAGCAATTGGTTCAAGACGCAAGTCATGAACTGCGCACTCCTCTTACAAGCCTGCGTGCAAACTCAGAACTACTTGAGCGCACCGACCTGCCACAACACACTCGTGAAGCAATTATTCACGACATTCGTGCAGAGATCGATGAACTCACAGCACTATCGAGCGAACTGTCTGCACTTGCCTCAGACCAACGCTCTTCAGAAGACCCCGTTGAAATAGATATTGCTGAAGTGGTTCAAGAAGTTGCTGAGCGCGCACAACGACGCTCGGGTCGAATAGTTGAGCTGCACTCCACAGCACCAGCACATGTACTGGTGCGCCCAGCACAGTTCGATAGAGCACTTTCGAATCTCATTGACAATGCCATCAAGTTCAGCCCAGCGGGAAGCAAAATTGATGTCTTCATTAAAGGAACCCGCATTGAAGTGCACGACTCGGGGCCTGGCATTGCCCCCGAAGATCGCCAATTTGTTTTTGATCGTTTTTATCGCGCAACAGCAACACGAGCAATGCCAGGTTCTGGTTTAGGTCTCGCCATTGTGAAGCAGTTTGCCGATATTCATCAAGCAACTACTTTTGTTGGTGCCTCTGGTACCGGAGGCGCCATGGTGGGGCTAGATCTAGCTCCGACTACCACCGGAAGCAACAGCGCTCACACCGTCGGTACGAAATGATGGATCGTACTTACGTAGTTCTGCACGCGAAATAATCATTTTGTGCACTTCGTCTGGCCCGTCGGCCAAGCGCAGTGAGCGAATGTGCGCATACATCCGTGCCAGTGGGAAGTCTTGGCTAATGCCGCCAGCACCGTGTACTTGAATGGCTCGATCAATAATTTTCAGCGCCATCACTGGTGCTGCAACTTTGATTGCCGCAATTTCGGTACGCGCACCCTTGTTGCCAACGGTGTCCATGAGCCAAGCAGTTTTCATAGTCAAGAGACGAATCATCTCGAGGTCAATACGAGCTTCAGCAATCCAGTCTTGAATGTTTGAACGCTCTGCTACTCGCTTACCAAATGTGGTGCGGCTCAAAGCGCGCTGACACAACATTTCCAGTGCACGTTCTGCTGCACCAATGGTGCGCATGCAGTGGTGAATACGACCAGGTCCGAGGCGTGCTTGGCTAATCATGAAGCCATCGCCTTCGTTAGCAATGAGGTTGCTCACAGGAACTCGCACGTTGTCGAAAATTGTTTCGGCGTGACCTTCTTGGTCGATGTAGCCAAACACGGTGAGGTTGCGCTTCAAGGTAACGCCCGGCGTATCGATGGGCACCAAAATTTGGCTTTGCTGTTGGTGCGGCGCTGCCTTTGGGTCGGTCTTGCCCATCACAATAAGAATTTTTGTATTGGGGTGAAACGCATTTGAGGTCCACCACTTGCGGCCATTCAGCACATAGTGGTCGCCATCACGCTCAATGCTCAGTGAAATATTGGTGGCGTCACTTGAAGCAACGGCTGGTTCGGTCATTGCAAATGCAGAACGAATTTCGCCTTCAAGCAACGGGCGCAACCAGAGGTCTTGCTGTTCTGGCGTACCAAACATGGTAAGTACTTCCATGTTGCCGGTGTCGGGAGCGTTGCAGTTGCACGACTCAGAAGCGATGCTCGAACGACCAAGAATTTCTGCAAGCGGTGCGTACTCCGCATTGGTTAAACCAGGACCCCACTCTTTATGTGGTTGGAAAAGGTTCCATAGTCCACGCTTGCGGGCTTCCTTCTTGAGTTCCTCCATAATTGGCGGCTGTGCATGAGGGTTGCCCGCTTCACGCAACTGCTCTTCGTACAGTTCTTCATTGGGGTAGATCATCTCGTCCATAAAGGCGAGCAATTTTTCGCGGTATTCCAAGCAACGAGGTGTAAGTGCAAAATCCATGTCTCTACCGTACTGCTTAGCGATTGATGACTACGAAGGGAGAACTAGCCCCACAGGCGCTTTGGGTATTTTCCTTTTTCAACAAGACCAGCAATTGACCCCTGAACAATCTCTTTGTCCTCTTTATATGTCACGCCAAACCATGTGGAGTTACTCCGCAGAACTTTGCACGTGACGTGTTTCTCAGCAATGAGTTGGCCAACGGTGAGCGGAATGAAACACTCGCTCTTCAATTCATTACCTGCCTTTCGCAAAAACTCTTGGAAAACGCGGTCGAGATGGTCGAACAATCGCGGGGTGAACCCCCACATGTTCATTGACACAGGTTCGTCGCCCGTGAGGTTCACAGTGCCGCCGTCAACTTGCGTATAAACAGCACCATTTCCTTTGCGACTGAGATTTGTCATTTCATCAATGTGGGTGAGCAATGCATTTTCATCGGTCGTGCATACTCCCCGCGCTACCGACCCGTGGTCGGACAGAGTATTGCGCAAGGTGAAGCCCACCATCGAAAAAGTATTCGCAGACGAGTTGACACCAGATAGTTCATTGTTCAATACGCCATATGACTCTTGGCCATAAAAGTCATCGGCGTTAATGACTGCAAAGTTTTCCTTCACCACATCTGCTGCACACAAAATGGCATGCGTTGTGCCCCAAGGCTTTTCACGACCTGCGGGAATACTCCAGCCGCTCGGCAGTTTGTCGAGTGTTTGAAATGCATATTGCACATCTACAAGATGCTCAAACTTCGACGAGACATTGTTGCGAAAGTCAGACTCAAAATCGGGGCGAATAATGAATATGACCTTGCTAAACCCTGCTCGCAACGCATCGAACACCGAGTAGTCGAGAATGGTTTCACCCGTTGGGCCCATGGGGTCAATTTGCTTCAGGCCGCCATAACGCGCACCCATACCAGCAGCTAACACAACAAGAGTTTGGGGCATTCCTTAACGGTAGTACGTCGTCTACGACGTGCAAGGTAATGACCCTTTATTGAGCTTTAGGTTTGCGAAAACCACGCTTATCGCTTGCTTTTTCGCGCTCACGTTGCTCGTCTTCCAATGCAACTTCTTCTGCAATGAGACGTTTCATGCTGTCGAGTCGTAGCGGCGAAAGCGTGTTGCCATTAATTGCATTTTGCACAGCGCACTCTGGTTCATCTTCGTGTTTGCAATCACGGAATCGACATTTCTCTGACAATGCGAACACGTCGGCAAAGGCCTTTTCAATACCATGACCACTCGTCCACAAACTCAACGCACGCAAGCCAGGCGTATCAATAAGCCACCCGCCACTTGGAATTTCCACAAGATCTGCAGCAACCGTGGTGTGTCGACCGCGTTGGTCGCCTTCGCGCACTTCACCCACATTCTGTACCCGTGCACCCACAAGTGCATTCACCAGGGTCGACTTGCCCACTCCACTTGCTCCTAAGAGCACAATAGTTTCGTTATTGCTTGTGTACTGGTGCAGAACTTCCAAAGTTTCTTGTTGGCGTGAGCTCAACCCATGCACAGCTACATCGGGAGCAACTTCTCGCACTACTTCGGTGAGTGTGGCAATTGTTTCTGCATCAACTGCATCTGATTTCGTAAGAAGAACAACCGGTATTGCCCCACTGTCGAAGGCCAAAATGAGTTCTCGCTCTAATCGGCGTGGGTTCACCCCCGATGGCGCTGCATGCAATAAAAACACCGTGTCGATATTTGCTGCAACTACGTGCGAGGTTGCACGCGCGCCTTCAAATGATGCCCGGCGAATAATGGCCGACTTGCGTAGCAACACTTCACTCACGCGTTCTTCATTTGTGTCGATGGTCACATAGTCGCCGACTGCAACCTCTGCACCAATGTTTCGCACGCGCATTTCGCTGCCATCGTGCGCCAAAAGTGTGCTCCACCCTCGGTCGAGGCGCTTCACTCGCCACGCATGTGCCTTTTCTTCGTGCATTGGTACAAACGCTAATGCCTAATCCCATAACCTGTGACGAGTTCTTGTTCGAAAGGCACCCCATGTTGAGTTCACTCGCCCGGTTTTGCGTGCGCCGACGCCGCATTGTCGTATTTGCAATTTGGATTCCCCTCTTTTTCATAGTCGCTGCAGTTTCTGGCGCAATGAAAGGCAACTTCCGCACCGACTTTGTTTTGCCCAAGAGCGAGTCGCGGGAAGTGCAAGAACTTCTTGAAAAAGCGAACCCCAACAAAGCCGGTTTCTCGGCCACGGTGGTCTTTAAAAGCGATGCGGGCCTCAATGCACTAGGCCTGAAAGACGCGATGACATCGTTTCTCACACAAGTGGGCAGCATTGAAGGTGTTGACACGGTGAGCCCCTACGACAACCCGCAGCAGGTCAGCCAATCAGGGAACATTGCCTTTGCTCGTTTAGACATCAGCAACAGAAGCCAAGCAGAAGGAATTACCTTCGCCGACGAGGTGCAAAAAATTGGTGACACCACTCTGAACAAGGTGACTGGTGTGCAGGTTGAATACGGCGGTGAAATTTTTGCAAAGTTCGCCATGCCGGAAAGTGAAGCCCTCGGTATTCTTGCCGCCATCGTTATTCTTGTTCTCGCTTTTGGCTCTGTGCTTGCCATGGGCTTGCCCATTGGTACCGCACTTCTCGGTTTAGGTATCGCCATCAGCACCGTCACCATTTTGAGTCATGCAACATTGATGCCCGACTTCACAACATCAATGGTTGCAATGGTGGGCCTTGGCGTAGGTATCGACTACGCGCTGTTCATTGTTACCCGATACCGCGAAGGTTTACAGGCGGGGATGTCTGTAGAGGAAGCTGTAGTAGATGCCGTTGACACAAGCGGCAGAGCAGTTCTATTTGCTGGTGTCACCGTGATGATTTCCCTACTTGGCTTGTACATCATGGGCTTGTCATTCGTACGCGGCTTGGCAACAGGCGCGGCAATTGGTGTTCTTGTAATGATGCTTGCATCTATTACTTTGCTGCCAGCACTTCTTGGCATGGTGAAACATCGCATCGATGTAACTACACGTGCTGCTATTGCTGCACTCACGTTGCTGGTGTTCTCGGCACTTGGCGCAATTATTTTCCACTCGCTACCCGTCCTGTTGCTCGGTCTTGTTGGTGCAGTTGCTGTTACAGCATTGAGTTTTGTTTTCCGTTCGCTTCGCAAACCCATTCCCGTGCGCGTTACTAAAGCTCGCGAGCTCACCTTCTGGTTCCGATGGAGTCGTTTTGTTCAGCGTCGTCCGTGGACCGCACTCATTTCTTCGGCAAGTGTCTTGGTGCTTCTCTCTATTCCGCTCTTTAGCATTCGCCTCGGCTTTGGCGACACGGGCAACCAACCAGAAGAAACAACAGTGCGTCAGGCCTACGACCTTCTCGCTGAAGGTTTTGGCCCCGGCGTCAACGGCCCACTTTTCGTCACTGTTCAAGGCGACACCGCTGCTTCACCAGAAAAGTTGTTGGCATTTGCGGGCACTCTCTCGCAAGCAAACAACGTTGCTTTTGCTACTCCTAGCCCGCTCGGCGCAGCAGGCACATCAACGGAAATTGATGGCCAACCACTTGCACTCGTGGTGGTCTACCCGAAGAGTTCGCCGCAAGAAAAAGAAACCACCCAACTCGTTCACACATTGCGCGATGAAGTCATTCCGGCAACAGGCGTCACCGCAAAAGTGGGCGGGTTCACTGCTGCCAGCGTTGACTTTGCCGACTACATCGGTGGCCGTTTGCCGTATCTCATTGGTGCGGTTCTCATTTTGTCATTCCTCTTATTAATGGCTGTTTTCCGCAGTCTCCTCGTTCCCTTGAAAGCCGTGGTCATGAACCTCCTTTCTATTGGCGCGGCATACGGCATGATCGTGGCTGTCTTCCAATGGGGCTGGGGAAAAGACCTCATTGGTGTTGGCAAAGCAGGCCCTGTTGAATCGTGGGCGCCGATGATGCTCTTCGCCATTGTCTTCGGATTATCAATGGATTACGAGGTGTTTTTGCTCTCACGTATAAAAGAGGAATACGACCGCACCGGCGACAACGCCTCAGCTGTGGCCGACGGCCTCGCCGCCACCGCCCGAGTCATTACGGCAGCTGCACTCATCATGGTCTGCGTCTTTTCTGCCTTCGTTTTGGGCGAAGATCGCCAGCTGAAACTCTTCGGCTTGGGCATGGCTTTTGCCGTCTTCATCGACGCCACCATTGTGCGCATGGTCCTCGTTCCAGCCACCATGGAATTACTCGGGTCTCGCAACTGGTGGATTCCAAAATGGCTTGACCGCATCCTGCCCAAGATCGACGTAGAGGGTCATCAACGCGATTTTGAAAGCCCTGCTGTATAAGGGTTTTATCCCTATGGCTTGACAACGCCTCAGAATTGACCTAGCAGATACAGACCATATGGGAAAACCACTCGTCATCGTCGAATCGCCTGCTAAGGCCAAAACCATCTCTCAGTTCCTCGGAAGCGAGTACATCGTTCGAGCCTCTGTGGGCCACATTGCCGACCTCCCCAGCAAGGGGTTAGCGGTCGATGTAGACAACCATTTCAAGGCTGCCTACGAACTCACCGAGCGCGGCAAGCAAATTGTGAAAGATCTGAAGGCCGATCTGAAGAACGCCACCGTTGTGTATCTCGCAACCGACGAAGACCGCGAGGGAGAGGCCATCTCTGCCCACCTCGAGGAATACCTGAAGCCCAAGGTGGAATGCCACCGCATGGTGTTCCACGAAATTACTCGGTCGGCCATTGAGCACGCCGTTGCCCACCCCCGCAAGATCGACCGCCACCTGGTTGACGCAGCAGAAACCCGCCGCGTTCTCGACCGTTTATATGGGTATGAACTCTCGCCTGTTTTGTGGCGGCGTGTGAACCGTGGCCTCTCGGCTGGTCGTGTGCAAAGCCCAGCGTTGCGCCTCATTGTGGAACGTGAACGCGAACGCATTGCATTCAACTCTGCTGTCTATTTCGATATCGATGCACTTGCCGATACCGCACCGCAATTCACTGCACGCCTCGTTGCATTGAACTCACTACGCATTGCAACAGGTAAAGACTTCGACAGCAACGGTGCTGTGAAAGGTGACGTTGTTGTTGTCACTGAAAAACAGGGTCAAGAACTTCTTGCTGGTCTCACCGGCAAGTCGCTCAGCGTGACCAGTGTTGAAGACAAGCCTTACCGCTCTTCTTCTAAAGCACCGTTCATGACGAGCACCTTGCAACAAGAAGCTGGCCGCAAGCTACGCCTTTCTGGTCGCCAGGTCATGAGCATTGCTCAGAGCTTGTACGAAAACGGATTCATTACTTATATGCGTACCGACTCAGTTACTTTGAGCGCCGATGCAATGGGCGAAGTGCGCGACACCATTCGCAGTACATATGGCAATGAAGCACTTTCACCTTCACCACGCATTTTCACTTCCAAAATTAAAAACGCACAAGAAGCTCACGAAGCCATTCGCCCAACGTTGCCCATGCGCGCTCCAGAACAAGTGGAAAGCAGCTTCAAGTCGAAACAAGAAGCAGCTCTGTACCGCCTTGTTTGGCAGCGCACACTCGCTTCACAAATGGCCGACGCAACCGGCGTTACCGTCAGCGTGCGTTTGGAAGTCACCGCGTCTGACGCCGCATCTTCGCATTGTGCATTTTCTGCAAGCGGCACCACCGTTAACTTCAAGGGCTATCGCATGGCCTACGAAGATCTTCCTGAAGACGACGCCACCGACGACAAAGCCGATGCAAAAAATGATGAGTCGGTTTTGCTGCCACCAATGAAGGCTGGGCAAACTATTTCTGTTGCTCAGTACACCAGCAACTCACATACAACCTCACCACCAGCGCGCTACACCGAAGCATCACTCGTGAAAAAACTTGAAGAGCTTGGCATTGGCCGCCCATCAACATGGGCTTCCATTATTTCCACCATGGTTGACCGCGGCGACTATCTGCGCAAAAAAGGAACAGCACTTGTTCCTACCTGGACCGCCTTCTCTGTTATTCGTTTGCTTGAAGAACACTTCGGCACTTTGGTTGACTACGGCTTCACCGCCTCGGTGGAAGAAGACCTCGACGCCATTGCTCGCGGAGAACAGGGCCGTGAAGCATGGTTGCAACACTTCTACTTTGGCGCTCTCGACAACAACGGCAATGAAGTAGCCAACGACCTCGGCTTGAAGCGCATCGTTGCCAACAACCTCGACGAAATTGATGCCGCTGCAATTAACACCTTTATATTGGGCAAGAATCCCGCCGACGGTGAAGACGTCTATGTAAAGCCTGGCAAATTCGGCCCATACGTACGCAGCCTCGAAAACACTGCTGGCGTACCCGACACCATGACACCTGAAGACCTCACGTTGGAAGTTGCCTTGCATCTTCTTGCTGCACCGAAAGGCGACGAGCCCATTGGCCAAATAGACGGGTTCCCTGTCTTTGCAAAAACTGGTCGCTACGGCGCATACGTGCAATGGGGTACCCCCGACAACTTGCCACCTGGTTTAGAGAAACCAAAAATGGTGTCGCTCTTTGCCACCATGAACGTTGAACGCCTCACCATGAAAGATGCAGAGGACCTGCTCTCGCTCCCGCGAACAGTGGGCCACGACCCGGTGGACGGCGAAATCATCACAGCCCAAAACGGTCGTTTCGGCCCCTACATTTCAAAAGGTAAAGACAGCCGTACTCTGCAAAATGAAGAGCAAATTCTCTCCGTCAACTTGGAAGAAGCTCTCGCACTATTGGCAACACCTCGAGTATTTGGTGGTCGAGGTCGCGCTGCGCCGAAACCGCCACTCAAAGAATTCGGCAATGACCCCGTGAGCGGAAAACTAGTTGTTGCAAAAGAAGGCCGCTTTGGCGAATACGTCACCGATGGTGAAACCAACGCCGGCTTAAAGCGTGGCGACATCTTGCAAGACATGAACCCCGAGCGTGCCTATGAACTCTTGCAACTGCGCCGTGAATACATTGAAGAGAATGGTGGTGCACCCAAGAAGCGCGGTGCAAAGAAAGTTGCGGCGAAGAAAGCTCCAGCAAAGAAAGCTGCTGCTAAAAAAGCCCCAGCGAAAAAGGCCGCCGCTAAAAAAGCAACCGTAAAAAAAGCGGCCGCTAAAAAACCTGCAAAGAGCACCGACGACTCATGACCACTCGTGGCACCTACATTGCCTTTGAAGGGCTAGAAGGTTGCGGCAAGAGCACGCATGTCACACGTCTTTCGGAAAAAATCAACGCGGTATCTACTCGTGAACCAGGTGGCACTCGTATTGGTGCGCTCTTGCGCGGCATTTTGGCAGACCCCGACAACACCGACCTCAACTCGCGCACTGAACTTCTGCTCATGACCGCCGACCGTGCGCAGCACATGAGCGAGCTCATTGAACCCACACTTCAACGTGGGCAACACGTGGTAAGCGACCGCAGTGTGTATTCCACACTCGCCTACCAGGGCTATGGCCGTGGTCTTGATGTAGACACCTTGCTCAGCATCAACACATGGGCATTGAACAACGTGCTTCCCGACATTGTGGTGTGGATCCAAATTCCGACCGAAGAAGCAAACACTCGCTTAGCTAAGCGCAACCTCGACCGCTTTGAGCGTGAAGGTGCCGACTTCTTTGCCCGCATTGGCGGAGGCTTTGCTGAACTTGCAGCCAAAGACCCCGCACGTTGGATAATCATTGATGGCCTTGAACCTAAAGATGTGGTGGAAGAAAAAATTTTTGCCGCGGTCGTGGCACATCCATCCTTTACATTGCACTCATGAGTAACACCGCGGTGAGTTCAATGTGGGA
>JBAXNF010000016.1:0-19793 GCA_037133935.1 bacterium | reverse complement strand
CTTTTCCTCCTGGGCATCGGTTATTTGTGGCGGACCCCCACTGAAGCGGTTTCGATGCGCGTATTTTCCTACTCCATCTCCTACATTTCACTTCTTTTTGGAGCCATCACCGTTGACGTGCTCGTGAAATATGGGGTCTCCTAGGGCTCGTCGCCTACAGTTGAGGCGCGGCGGGTTTTCCCCGTTGTGAAATCACAAACCCACAAAGACTCTTCATTTACCTCCTGACTCTCGCAGGTAGGTAATCTCGTAACGTCATTTCCGTGAAAGAAAGCCCTCCATGACCACGATCGAAACGCATGCATCTGGAACGCAGGTGCGCGCCACTTCTAGCGACAGTGCCCTTGGCGCTTTTTTAGTGGGCGTCGGTGCATGGGCTACCACGACCGACCACAAACGTATTGGTCGACTTTTCATTGGTTGCGCATTGCTCATTGCAATTGCGGCAGCAGCGCTTGGCGCAGTTGTTGGCGTGGAACGCATCTCAGCAACGGGTTACTCGCTTCTAGATAAAGACTCCGTCACACAAATTTTCTCTCTCTATCGAATTGGTCTTTCCTTTGGCGTGATGTTGCCGCTACTTCTTGGCGTTGCCATTGCGGTGGTGCCACTACAAGTGGGCGCAAAAACAATTGCGTTTGCACGTGCGGCAATGTTTGGTTTTTGGATGTGGCTTGCCGGCATGGGGCTAGCAGTTGGTTCTACCATTGCCAATGGTGGCCCAGGTGGTGGCAATGCAAAAATGGTCGACCTGTTTCTTCTCGGTATGGGAATTGCCGTTATTGGCGCACTTGCAGCTGCCGTTTCTGTAGTAACCACAGTGCTCACCAGCCGTGCTCCTGGCATGACACTTCTTCGCGTGCCAATGTCGTCGTGGTCTGCACTCACGGGTGGAGTTGCATTGGTACTTACTTTGCCGGTGTTGTTCGGAACTCTTGTGTATCTCTATGTTGATCATCGTTACGCACGTGTAGCTTTCGGTGGCAACAAAGGCGTTTCCGACTGGATGGGTTGGTCGCTCACACAACCACAAACCTACGTTTACGTTGCAATGGGTGCTGGAGTTCTTGCTGAAATTGCAGCGGTCGTCAGTGGCAAGCGTCAAGTGTTGCGCCCAGTTTTGTTCACTGGTATCACCATTGTCTCTATTGCTTCCTTGGGTGGCGCAACGCAAGTGCAACACGCAGTTACTTGGACCAACACCAGCGCAAGCGACAAAGTAAAAGAACTCATTCCTTTCCTCATCTTTAACGGGTTGCCACTTCTTGGTGTGCTTGTGGTGTTAGGAGTGTCATTGCTCGGTATTGCGAAAAGCAAGCCACGTTTGGTTCCTGCAATGGCGCCAGCACTTCTTGGTCTGGGCATGGTGCTCACCGGAATGGTGGGGCATCTTGTTTCATTGTTTGGCCCAGCCCAACTTGCCGGAACAGTTTTTGAAGAAGGCGAATTCATTTATGTGGGTTACGGCGCTTTGCTCATTGGGCTTGCAGCAGTTTCTTATTGGGGTCCAAAACTTTGGGGCCGTGTTCTTCCGTCGTCTGCAGTGCTCGGAATTAGTGGGCTTGCATTTTTAGGAACAGTGCTTGCAGCGTTGCCCATGTACATCGCCGGCTTTGCAAATCAGCCAGCAAATATGGCAAATGATTTCTCGTACAGTGGCCCACAAGAATTGTGGAACACCGCCTCTGCTGCTGGTCATGCACTAGTAGCTGTATCAGTACTTCTTTTTGTTCTCACCGCGCTTCGCGCCTTCACTTCTGGTGAAGTAGCGGGCGACGACCCATGGGATGCCCAAAGCCTTGAGTGGTCGGTGTCGTCACCAGCGCCATCGAACAACTTTGTATCAACGCCATCGGTGGCAAGCGCTGAACCACTTCTCGATATCAAGCCTGCAGGAGGACAGAAATGACCTACGCACTTCCCGCCGGGCCACGCCCAGCACCTCGTCGTCAGCTCTTCATCAGCACTGCCATGGTCGTAGTTGCAGGAACAATGCTCATGGGCGGCATGTTGTCGGTGTGGTTGCGTTTTCGTGCAGCGGCACCAACGCGACTTACATCTGATGGCTTGAGGCAAATTAAAGATTGGCTACCCGCCGATCTCAAAATGCCAGAAGTAGTGACCAACGTTGGCATTTTGACATTTGTCGTCATGTGCGTCATGGTGCAGTGGGCTGCGTATGCCGCTCGCCGTGGCGACTCGAAGCATGTTGTTTCCGCACTTGGTCTCACTCTTCTTTTTGGTATTGCCATTCTCAACGCACAAGCTGCAATTTTCGTGCAGTTCAACGTGGGCGTTGCTTCGGGTGCTTATCAATCAATGTTCTACGCAATTGTCGGCACGCTCACTGTGCTCATTGTGTCTGGTCTTGTGTTCACGGTTGCATCTCTCTTTAAAAGCATTGGTGGTCGCGCAGCGAACACCGATCTTTTAAATGCACATGCGTTGTATTGGTATTTCCTCGCTGCGGCGTACACCGCAGTGTGGTTCGTAGTCTTCGTGCAGAAGTAGGTTGACGATGTTTACGCCAGGTTCAAAATTATTTCTCGGACTCACAGGGTTCACCGTTGCTGTCTGCGTCATCTACGTTGCGTTAGTCGATAATTCCATAGGCGGCGCAGTTGCGTTGTTGTCTGTTGCCACCGGAGCTGCTCTTCTTGCTGGCTTGTCGCTTTTCAACCGTGACGGTGAAGTTGCAGTTGGTGATGTGGCGGCACCTGCTGGGGCTGAACCGCTCACCTCAAGTATGTGGCCACTCATTGCCACCGTCGGTTTTGTTGGTGTAGTTGCAGGTCTCCTTACTCACCCCATTGTTTTCTTCCTAGGTCTCATTGCACTTTTGGCCTCTGGAACAGAATGGCTCATTCAGTCGTGGAGTGAAGGCGCCTCAAGCGATAAGACCTACAACGCATCCATTCGTGGTCGCATGTTGCATCCCATTGAATTTCCTGTGATATCACTCGTTGGTTTAGGTGTAGTGATTTTGTCGTTCTCGCGCGTGATGCTTGCAGTGCAGCGTGAAGCCGGTGCAATTATTTTTATCGGGGTCGGAGCGGCAGTCTTGTTTGTTGGTTCCATTTTTGCTCTGAAGCCAAACTTGAAAAAAACCTTGGTAGTGGGCGTATGCGTTGTCAGTGTAGTTGGAGTTGCAGCTAGTGGCATTGCTGCTGCGGGCAACGGCAAGCGAGCAGATCTTGTTGAAGCAAATGCTGAAGATCACTTCAGCCACAAAGAATGTGGCGCAGAAAAAAGTCCACACTTTGATAGCACAGCACAGGGAACAATTTCATTACGTTCGAACACCGTGGCTACCATTGAATTGCGTGATGGCAAGCTCACCGCTCGTGAGGTGGGTGTTGCCAAAGTCACACAATCCATTCTTTTCCCGCGCTCCAATAGTGCCACCATCATTTTCCGCAACAAAGACGAGAAAGAAGCGCGGCTCACTGCGTTCCTTGGAACCAAAGCGGTGCAAGATGGCGTAGTGGAAGAAGTTCTTGACTGCACACAGATGATTGGCAAAGACCATGAGCAAGCGCTCACCCTGAAATTCCCCAAACCATCAATGGCATCTGACAAGCCGTACACCCTTACTGTTCCTGGCCTTGAAGGTCAATCAATAGAAATAATGGTGCCTTAATCATGAGCACAAAAATTCGTCGTATAACAGCTGGCGTCTCCGGGCTTGCCGCAACTGCAATTCTCGCTGGCTGTGCAAAAGACGCACCGCAAGATACCTGGCAGCCTAAAGGTTCTAATGCAAGGACTATCGACAACTTGCAGGAGCCGGTTTTTGCAATAGCTGGCGTCATCGGCGTCATTGTTTTATGCGCTGTGGTGTATTGCGTTATTAAATTCCGCGACCGCGGCCAAGCAATGCCAGAACAAACTCACGGTAAGCCAGCGCTCGAAATTGGCATGACCATTTTGCCGGCTCTCATCTTGGCCGGCGTCGGCGTATTTACGTTCCGTACTGTTTTCGACCTTTCAAAGACCAGCGATACACAAATGGTGGTCAACGTCACTGGTCAGCAGTGGTGGTGGGAATATGACTATCCCGCACAACCAGAACTTGGCATCACCCAGCCCATCATCACTTCGGGGCAAATGATCATTCCTGTTGGCACAAAGGTGTTGCTGCGCGAAACAAGCCGCGATGTTATTCACTCGTATTGGATTCCTGCACTGAACGGTAAGCGTGACGCGGTGCCGGGCCGTGTGCATACTTTGCGTCTCGATGCCGATGAGCCAGGTATTTATGCTGGTCAGTGCACAGAATTCTGTGGTCTCTCACATGCAAACATGCGCATGGAAACAGTCGCACTCAGCAAAGAAGACTTCGCTGCTTGGGTGGCAAATCAACTCACCAATGCGAAGTCTCCTGCAGAAAAAACTTTGGCAAAAGAAGGCGAAGGAGTCTTCCTCAACCAGTGCGTTCGTTGTCACCAAGTGAACGGCTTGAAGAAGGTCGATGGTTCGCCGGCAATTGCAGCACCAGACGAAAACGTATGGGCAGGTGCAGCACCAAACCTCACGCACCTCATGTCGCGCAACACCTTTGCAGGCGCAGCTTTTGATCTTCTTTCACAGAAATGCCGCGCAGACGTTTGGGGCGCAAGTAGCGAAACAGTTGGCAAGAAATATCTTGCTGGCGTGAGCGGAGAATGCCTGAATCAAACAAATCTGCGACGTTGGTTACGCAATGCACCGGCAATGAAGCCGATGTATGCAGACCCAGCAAAACTCACATCCACCAACGGTAAATACCGCGGTATGCCGAATCTCGGACTCACAGAGGACGACATCGACAAACTTGTGGCTTACCTCTCCACTCTGAAGTGATCGGAGCACGCTGACATGGCAATTATCGAACGACCAGTTACAACCCAAGGTGTGGAACTCGCACCGCCAGCCACACCTTCACGTGCACAAGGAGGCTTCAAGCGTCCTGTTTCTGCCACAGGGTGGAAGTCGTGGCTTTTTACTGTCGACCACAAAAAGCTCGGCATTATGTACGGCGTCATGGCGATGTTCTTTTTCATCTTGGGCGGGCTTGAAGCAGTTCTCATACGTCTTCAACTTGCCGCACCAAATGGCAAGGTGTTGAGCGCCAGTGTGTACAACCAAATGTTCACCATGCATGCAACCACCATGGTGTTTCTTTTTGTCATGCCCATGGCCGCAGCCTTTGCAAACTATTTTATTCCTCTCCAAATTGGTGCTCGTGACGTTGCCTTCCCTCGTATGAATGCTTTTGGGTTTTGGTGCATATTGGGTGGCGGTATTTTTATTAACTTGTCGTGGTTCTTCGGCGGTGCGGCCGATGGTGGCTGGTTCATGTATGCGCCAAACTCCGGGCCCATTTTTTCACCATCACATGGTGTTGACTTTTGGGCACTCGGTCTACAAATTGCAGGTATTGCCTCGTTAACTGGCGCAATCAACCTCATCGTGACGGTGTTGAACATGCGCGCTCCCGGAATGAGCCTCATGAAGATGCCAGTGTTCACTTGGCTTGCCTTGGTAGTGCAGTTCCTCTTGTTGTTCGCAGTGCCAGTTATTACAGTGGCGCTTTTCCTCTTAAGTTTCCAGCGCAACTTTGGAGCAACGTTCTTCGATGTGTCAGCAGGTGCCGACCCACTTCTGTGGCAACACTTGTTCTGGATCTTCGGACACCCCGAGGTGTACATCCTTGTTTTGCCCAGCTTCGGCATCATCTCTGAGGTGCTTCCCGTGTTCTCAAAGAAGCCGCTCTTTGGCTATCCATTCGTGGTGTTCTCGGGTGCAGCAATCGGCTTTGTTGGTTGGGGCGTGTGGGCTCACCACATGTTTGCTTCCGGGCTCGGGCCAGTATCGGTGGCGGTTTTCTCCATTTCCACCATGGCCATTGCTATTCCAACAGGCGTAAAAATTGTGAACTGGACACTTACTTTGTGGGGCGGCAAATTGCGCTTTACTGCTGCAATGCATTTCGCCGTCGGTCTTATTGTGCTGTTCACTATCGGTGGTTTGTCGGGCGTTACGCACTCAGTGGCACCATCTGACACACAACAAACCGATACGTATTACATCGTTGCTCACTTTCATTACGTTCTTTTCGGTGGAGCAGTGTTTGGTCTCTTCTCCGGTTTCTACTACTGGTGGCCAAAGATGTTTGGTAAGACACTCAATGAAAAATTGGGCAAGGCAAACTTCTGGTTCATGGTCATTGGTATGAACATGACCTTTGGCCCTATGCACATTTTGGGTCTCCAAGGTCAACCACGTCGTATGTACCAATGGACCGCAGCCCGTGCTGGCGAAGGCTTCTTCAACCTTGCATTCTGGAACCGCATCGCCTCAATTGGCTCGCTAGTTTTAACGCTTGGCATTTTGCTCTTCATCATCAACGTCATAAAAACATCCCGCAGTAAAGAGCGCGCTCCGCTCGACCCATGGGATGCACGTACCTTGGAGTGGATGACAAGCAGTCCTCCCAAGGAACACAACTTCGATGTCATTCCTACCGTTCATCACCTCGATGAGTTCTTCCATCGCAAGTATGAGCAAGACCCGGTAACGCATGAGTACAAGCAAATTGCGACTGCGGAAGAAATTCTTGCCGATCAAGAGGCTCATGCCGACAAGCACATTCACATGCCATCGCCGTCGTATTGGCCAATCGTTCTTGCAGCATGCTTGCCAATCATCATGATTGGTGTCATTTATTCAATACCCGTAGCCATTGTTGGCGGTATTTTCTTGGTGTTGGCAATGTTCGGTTGGGCCCTCGAGCCATCAACTGCACCAGAAACCGATTTTGACCCTCCTGCATCGGGAGAAAGCACGAAGGAGTTGGCTCCACTTGTCTGACGTAGCAGTTCACGAAGCCGATCACGGCACACAAGGGCACACCACCACAACAGGTTTGTCGAACAACAAGGTAGGAATGTGGCTCTTTTTGGGCTCAGAGTGCTTGTTGTTTGGTGGCCTCATCAGCACCTACATGTTGTACCGAGGTCGTGTATCTATTGGACCACGCCCGGGAAATGTATTCGATATTCCCTTCACCTCGGTCAGCAGTTTCATTCTGCTCATGAGTTCACTCACCATGGTGCTCGCAGTTTCTGCGGCACAAAATCGTGACGATCGCGGAACCACCTTGTGGCTCACGGTCACTGCACTTCTTGGTGCAACATTTGTTGGTGGCCAGGTGTATGAATTCACAGCGATGTACAACGAGGGTCTAGGTTTCACCACCAGCCTCTTTGGCTCAAGCTTTTACACGCTCACCGGCTTCCACGGCGTTCACGTAACCGTCGGAATCATCATGCTCATGTCACTCGTGGGCATCATTAAGCGCAGCACGATTCCTGGTGACAAAGCAGAAGTTGTTGAACTGATTGGTTTGTATTGGCACTTTGTCGACGTGATCTGGATTGTCATCTTCACGCTCGTCTATCTCATCCCGGCATAACTCGCACCCTCGAACGAAGGTTCCACTATGACAGCTGCAACAGAAACTCACACAGAACACGATCACTCACACGATGATCATGCAGAACACGGCATGAGCAACGCGGGTTACATTCGCATAGCAATCATCTTGGCTGCTATGACCGGTCTTGAAGTTTCTACCTACTACGTCGATTTTGGAAGTTTTTTCTTGCCAGTGCTTCTGGTTTTGATGTGCGTTAAGTTCTTCGTGGTGGTCTCGTACTTCATGCATTTGAAGTTCGATAACAAACTGTTCAGCTTCTGTTTTTACGCCGGCCTGTTCCTAGCGGTCATGGTGTATTGCATAGCTCTTGCAACGTTCAAATTCTTTGCGGCATAACTAGTAAAGCCAAGGCGTCATGTTTGCCGAAGCCGCCAACCCGCTACTTAACCCCTGGCGCTTCCAGGCGCACCCAGAAATTTGGCTACTACTGGCTTTTCTCATTGGTGCCTATACCTATGCGGTACGTGTGATTGGGCCGCAAGCGGATGTGGGTGAGCAGGTTCTGACGCGTAAAAACTTGATGGCATTTATTACTGCTATTGGGCTCTTGTGGTTTTCTACCGATTGGCCCGTACACGACATCGGCGAAGAATATTTATATTCAGTGCATATGTTCCAACATATGGTACTCGCGTTTTTCATTCCACCGCTCGTACTTATTGCGATACCAGAATGGCTTTTTCGCGCAGTCATTGGTGAAGGTAAGGCATATAGATTTGTTCAGTTTCTCAGTAAGCCGATAGTTGCGGGTTTGCTTTTCAATGCGGTGGTCATGATCACCCACATTCCCGGTTTAGTGAATCGCAGTGCGGAAAATAGCCCGTTGCATTACACCATGCATGTGTTGGTAGTGACCACAGCTCTGTGTATGTGGTCACCCATTTGTAGCCCTGCAAAAGAATTCCATATTGGCTATGCCGGAAAAACCATTTACCTGTTTCTTATGTCGGTGGTGCCCACGGTGCCAGCGGCATGGCTCACCTTTGCGGAAGGCTCGGTCTACAAGCACTACGACATTCCCATTCGTGTGTGGGGTTTATCGGTAGAAACCGATCAGCAATTAGCTGGAGCAGTAATGAAAACCGGCGGCTCCTTGTTCCTGTGGGCCATCGTCATTTTCATCTTCTTCAAGCGTTTAGCTAAGGGCTTCTATAAAGACCAGTCGTATATCAACGAGGTGGAACCAACACTTACGTTTAGCGAGGTTGAAAAAGCCTTTGCGCAAAGCCGTGCGCCAAAAGAGTAGTTACGCACTAGGTAGAGTCTGAAACGTGTCTAGAAGACTTTTATCGCGGCGTCGCCATTCCGGCGAAGACGGTGCAGGCTGGATCTATGCCGATCTCTTTCTAGCGTTGATGCTTGTTGGCTTGGGGTCAGCAATTGTTACGTCGTCGTCGCCGTCTCCTGCAGCACAAGCTGCAACTTCAACCACAGTGGCGAGTGCGAAAACATTCCAACTGAGTTGCACTGAATTCGTTATTAGGCCTGAAAGTGATTTGTCGCCCGAGGTGGGCGGAAAGCAAATAGAAGCTGCAGTGGGCCAAGAGATCACGCGCAGAGGCTGGGCCCCCGATACTGCTAAACCCGGTTTTGTTATTGTAATGGGCGGTTTCTCGGGCAGTGAAGGCCCTGGCGATGGCAGCAATAGAGCCAAAAGCAAGCAGCCCGCATTGCGCAAGAGCACACCACTATTGCGTGCAGTAGAAATGCGGGCAATTGGTAGTAAGGCTGCAGCTGTGAACGGTGAACAACAAGCAATTGGTGGCGCCGGCTCATATTTGCTCGTGGTGTATTTGTTATATAGCGGTCCGCAACTCGAAGAAGACTGTACAAAGTAGGGGTGATGCCAATTATTCAAGAAACTCAAGCAGATGCAGTGACCGCTGTAGATAAGTGGATCAAAGTATCGAAGCAAACTAAGTCGTTAGGCACAAGTGCTTCGCGCTTTGTTGACGACCTACGCAATGGGCGTAATGCTGGTGAATGGGCCGGCGTCAATATTGAGCAGATACTTCCGTACCGTTCCGAGACCCCGCGTTTGCTGCTAGTTATTCGTGCGGGCGCAATGTTCTTGCCCATTTTGCTCACCTGGTTGGCGCTGTCACAGGTCATTGGTCCGTTTGCTTTGTACCTGCAGAATCAGCAGGCGAGCGCTAACTTCTTATGGTTCTGGCAACAAAACCCGGGGAACTCATTTAGCGGGCTGTGGAAACTTAGCCACGTTGCACTGACCGATGCTGCAGTATTGGCATTCCTTACCGTGTTGGTAATGCGCATTACATGGTGGGAAACATCGCGTGCCGAGCGTAGCGAACTTGTTTATATCGACATGGTGTCGGCTTTGGAGTTTCACTTCTTAGCAGTACGTAATAACAAGGCTTAGTTCCATTTAAAAGTTTTTGCTGCCAGCACAGGGGCAGCAATTGCCCACACCACAAGCACAATCCACGACGACGTGGTGTGTTCTCCGGCCGACATGAGTGAATTGCGAAGTACATCGCTTAACGCTGCGGTGGGTAAACAACGGCTGATGGCGCTGAGTGCACCAGGCAATTTGTCGAGTGGGAAAACGATGCCGCCAATGAGTAGCAAGACGAGGTACAAACCATTTGTTGCTGCAAGGTTTACTTCACCTCGTAAATTTCCTGCAAGAAAGAGACCAATTCCTGCAAAGGCAAAAGTGCCAAGAACGACTGCGCATAGTGCAAGTAGCCAGTTGGCCTGTTGAGGCGACCAACCAAGAAGGAGACCCAGTGAAATGAGCAAAATCATTTGTGCAGCTTCAACAGCCGCAATGGACAGTGTTTTTGCGGCAATAAGACGAGTAGTGCCCAGTGGCGTGGCGGCGAGGCGTTTGAGAACGAGATAATTGCGCTCAAACCCGGTTGCAATGCCGAGGCTTACCATTGAAGTGCTCATCACTGCAAGTGCAAGAATTCCAGGAACTAAGAAATTGACAGGATCCTTTTCATTTGTCGGCAGCACATCGACCACGCTGAAAAAACCCAATAGCAATAGGGGTATTCCCAGGGTCACCAGTAGTTGCTCGCCGTTACGACGAACAACATTGAGTTCTGCTCGTAGTTGAGTAGTCAGTGTGCTCATTGCGTACCACCAGTGAGAGCGCGGAAAATATCTTCAAGGCGTTGTGCGCCAATAGACAAATTATTGAGCGGTAAGTTGTTTGCAGTCAACCATGCAGTGACGCGTTGCACGAGTTCAGAAGAAAATGATGTGTCGGCACTATCGAAGCGCACGACGTACTGTTCTTGTTCGAGCGTCACTCCGAGACCAATGTGAGCAGACAGTTCCCGCACATTGAGTGTGGGTGAAGAAGAGAAGCGAAGTTCATGGCGAGCAGAACGCAAAGTTGTGAGGGGAGCATTTGCCACAATTTTTCCACCATCAAAAAGCACAACACGTTGTGCAAGACGTTCAGCTTCATCTAGTTCATGTGTAGCAAGAATGACTGCTGTGCCATTTGTGGCCAAGTCGTTAATGATGTGTCGAATTGCGTCGCGGCCGTTGATGTCGACGCCTGAAGTGGGTTCGTCGAGAAAGGCAATACGTGGGCGAGCAGCAAGTGCAAGGGCCAACAACATGCGTTGCTTTTCGCCACCCGACAAGCGCCGCCAGGTTGATGATGCTTTTGATTCCAGGTCGATAGCAGCAAGAAGTGTTGCGGGGTCAACACCGCGGTTGTAGAGAGCGCAGTATTGGGTAATGGTTTCAAGGACACGTGCACTGGGGTAGACGCCACCTTCTTGAAGCATCACGCCCACTTCACTGTGCAAGGAGGTGCGCTGCGTGAAAGGGTTTTTCTCCAGTACTTTGACTGACCCGCTAGTGGGAGCACGATAGCCCTCACAGGTTTCAATGGTTGAGGTTTTACCCGCCCCGTTGGGGCCAAGAATTGCGGTCACCTCGCCAAATTCAGCCTGGAATGAGATGTCGTCAACGGCCACAAAGTCCCCGTAGCGAATTGTGAGGTTTTCAACGACCACAGCACTCATATCTACAGCGTAGGCAATGCAGTCACCGCTAACCTTGCCCTTCTGTGATTGATGTTCGCCTTTTACGTAATGACCCTGCTGTGGTGCGGGCGGCCCTTGCCCGCCGTGGCAAGCCCGACCTGCTGGAACAACTTGAGCACGCCATTGAACTCGATGCCCGCCTGCGCGACATCACGTTCGAGCGCGATGCGCTGCGCCAGCAGGTGAATGGTCTCTCGAAAGAGGTAGGTGCGCTGCGTAAGGCTGGCGATACAGCTGCTGCTGAAGATGTCATGGCGAAAAGCCGCGCATTGGGCGACTCCGAAACTGGTTTGGCCGCTGAAACAGAACAAGTTGAGCTCGCATTGCGTGATGTGTTGTTGCGCATTCCGAACCTTCCTCACCCCGATGCTCCCAATGGCGCAAGTGACCACGACAACCCGTTGGTTTCTGGGCCGCATCATTTGCCTGCGCAATTCGCAGACCATCAACGGGTGCCGCACTGGGAAATTGGTGCAGCTCTTGGCATTCTCGACAATGAGCGTGCTGTAAAAATATCGGGCGCAATGTTCACTATGCAACGTGGTCTCGGTGCCACGTTGTCGCGAGCACTGTGTCAGTACGCACTCGACTCGAACGCCGATGAGTTTGAAGAAGTGCGCCCACCAACCTTGGTTACTTCTGCAACGCTGACGGCAACAGGTCAGTTACCAAAGTTTGCCGACGATGCATTTTTTATTGAACGTGACGACCTGTGGTGTATTCCTACTGCAGAAGTTCCACTCACTTCGTTGTATGCCGGTGAAGTACTGAACGAAACACAACTGCCCGCCAAGATGATGGCGTATTCGCCGTGCTACCGTCGTGAAGCAGGTTCTGCAGGTCGCGATACGCGCGGCATGTTGCGCAGTCATGAATTCGACAAGGTAGAAATACTTGCTGTTGCCACACCTGAACAGTCGCCAGAACTCTTGCAAGAAATGGTGAAGCGTGCAGAAAAGCTCATTTCGGGGTTGGGTTTGCCATACCGCATTATTGAAATTTGCACAGGCGATATGGGTCAAAGCCATCACCGCAGTTTCGATATAGAGGTGTACGCACCAGGTTGTGATGCATGGCTAGAAGTGAGTTCGGTCAGTTGGTTTGCCGACTACCAAGCACGTCGTGCCGACATTCGTTTTAAGCGCAGCACACAAAAAGGAACAGAGATTGCACACACCTTGAACGGTTCAGCACTTGCTGTGCCACGTGTGTGGGCAGCCATTATGGAAAACAATCGCCAAGCCGACGGCTCGGTACGTATTCCCGATGTGCTTCTTCCGTACATGCGTGGCGCAACCCATTTTGTTCCGCGAAGCGAGTAGTCGTGTCGTTACGTGATCGGCGTGTTCAATATGAAACCGCTGGGCTCGACCTTGCCGATCTTGCTGCTACGCCAATTCAACAGTGGCATCGTTGGTACGACGAAGCGGCGCAAGCCGGCGTTGCTGAACCAAATGCAATGACTGTGTCGAGTATTGATGCTGAAGGCCAACCCGATGCACGTATTGTTCTTGCACGTGAGGTAAACGACGAAGGCATTGTTTTTTACACCAACTATGAAAGCGCCAAGGGAATTCAACTCGCGGGTGCACCATTCGCAAGCGCGGTCTTTGCATGGCTCGATCTGCATCGGCAAGTACGTGTGCGTGGAGAAATTGAAGTGGTGTCAAGTGAAGAGAGCGATGCATATTTCGCTTCCCGCCCACGCGAGTCACAAATTGGTGCATGGGCATCTGCTCAGTCGCAAGTCATTACAGGTCGCGAAGAATTAGAACTAGCGGTGGCCGAAGTAACTCAACGATTTTCAGGTGGCGATGTGCCGCGGCCACCGCATTGGGGCGGGTTGCGCATTGTTCCCTCCACGGTGGAGTTTTGGCAGGGCCGCCCGAGCCGCCTACACGACCGCTTTCGCTATGCCTGGGCTGGCACGCAGTGGTCAATTTCCCGGCTCGCCCCCTAAATTGAGGGTTCTCGGCGCGGCATGTCCCGCTAATCGGGACATACGGCGCCGAGAACCCTCTTTACTCTTTGCTTACTGGTCAAAGGTGAGAGCCGCGAGCGCCAAAGCATCAACGAGTGCTTGCGAATGCGGGTTTAACTCGGGGCCTTCCCAGTCCCAAAAAAGTGGGCTCGTTCCGCGAATACGTGGAGGAAGTTCCAGTTGCACTCCACCCCGTGGTGGAAGATTCACCGGGTTCAGCGGATGTTGCCCGCGCAGCTCTTTAGGAATCTCTTCAAGGTCGGTACGAATTTCATAAGCCGGAAGATGGCTGCGCAGATGCCCGCCAACATGTGTGGCGAGTTCTCGATTAGTGCCACCAAGTAACAGCGTTGCCCATAAGCCCATGCGTCCGTAACCATGCACGGTAATCACAATGTCGACGTGGTCGAGAAAAGTACCCAATGCATCGGAATGCTCACGCACCACTTTGTGTGAAGGAATATGCCACTCCATGCCCGGGGGTTGATGCACTCCGTAATACGAAGCTCCGCATTTTTCAGCAGCGGCTTGCGCAATGACTTCTGTCATTTCTTCGAGGCCACCGCCGTGATAAGCCATAAAACCAAAAGTGCTGCGCAAGGTAAGCACTTCTTCAACGCCCTCTTGGGCAAGCAACTCATCAAACATGTGTACTGTTGCGATCTTCTGAACGGAACTTGATGAACACAAAGGCCAGAGATATAACTACGGCAAAAATGGTGCCTAACTTCCACGCACCTTGGCGCTGTAGAAACGTTGCAATGTCTCCTTGCCAATTTTCTACGTTGCCGACTACAGACCCTGTCTTCTTTTCAGCAATTGCTGCGTACCAATACCACGACAGGTATAAGCCGGTGAGGACAACAAAAACTGCTGCAACGCGGTCAACGTATTGAAGCCCATTGCGCAAAACTTGGAGCAGCCCACCTTGTGCGAATGCCAAAGTTACTGTGAGTGCAGTAACGAGCATTGCCATTCCGAGGCCGTAGAGAACAACGCTCATCATTCCTGAAATAAACCCATGTGTAGAAATAGAACCAAAAATAACTGTTGTTAAAAAGCCAATGGTGCAACCGATTGATGCAACCGCATATGCGATTCCAAACAAAAACATTGAAAATACCGTGCGATCTTTGCCGCCAGCAATTGCAGGTGTGGAGATTTTTGGTTTCCAACCACGCAACATTGCAAGACCCATTGCTACCAGTGCAATACCAATTACAAGTGATGCATATTTTGCATTTTGTTCAATCCAATTGGTGAAGAGACGCGAAATGCTTCCCACAAGAAGAAATACTGCAATGAAACCGCTCGATGTAGCTGCACCAACAAGAAGCGCTCTGCGCAATGTTGCACGCTGTGAACTTTTCGGCCGCGAACCTTCGAGCCCGAGAAAATACATGAGGTATGTAGGAAGCAATACAAAGCCACATGGGTTCACCGCAGCAAGAACACCAAGAATAAAGCTGTAGGCAAAACGGCCTTCAAGTGCAATCACGACACACCAAAATATTTCTGCATGGTTGTAGCAAGTTCTTTGGCAGTGATTTCGCCTGCGTGTTGAGAAACGATGACACCACCTGCATCAACAAAGAGTGTCATGGGAAAAGTGCCGACGCCTAACTTTGTGAGGAGATCACCATTGGGGTCACGCACATAAATGAAATCGTTCGACTGACTGGCATATTCGTTCACAAAATCTTGCGCAGCAACGGCTGTATCTTGTGGGTTCACTCCAACAAAAGCGATGTCACCTTGTGTTTTCGCGGCCGCATTGAGCAAGGCAGGGAATTCACGCTTGCAGGGCTCGCAGGTAGAAAACCAGAAGTTCACCACCATGGGCTTGCCACGCAGGGTAGAAAAGTCGACGGCCTCACCAGAGAGATCTTCTAAAGAAATCGTTGGAAAAAGTTTTCCTGCGACAGGAACATTGGTGCCAATAGTGGGGTCGGCAATAGTGAGCGAAGGACTGAGCGTGACGGTTCCTTCGTCAGAGGGAGAATTGTCGGTACGGTCGCTGAGGAGCCACCCACCACCAACGCTCACTACGGCTACTGCCAAAATGGTCAGTAGCGAGCGCAGAATGCGTTGGCGGGGGAAGGTCACCTCATCAGGCTACCGATGCCACTAAGTGCCGGGGAATTGGCACTTCGTCAACGGGGCGCATGTGACGAATATTGACGGGTGGCCGTCCGCGTGGTCGCTTCACAGCAACCACGCGGCCGTTCTCGATGAGCTCGCCGCCCCAGACTCCCCAGGGCTCGTTTTGCTCGATTGCTTGGGCGAGACAGGTCGCCTGACTTGAACACTTGGAACAGATGGCTTTGGCGCGCGCAATATCAACATGCTCCTCGGAGAAGAAGAGATAGGTCAGGGTCCCATTTCCATCGGCGCATCGTTTTGCAGACAGAATCATCGGGGTATCGATGTTGATGTCAAGGGTGTTGATGGCAAGCATGTTGTCTACTTTCTGTTCGGTGTTCAGGTATTCGGTCGGTATTCGGTTGGTGGAAAATGAATCGGGAAAACAAAAAAGGCCGCCGGGTGTGTTACCCAGCGGCCTCGACTTACACGTTTTACGTTTTACGTGTTGCTCCTGTCGAGGCGCTGGCTGAATCGCTTATTCGCGAATTTCACCGCAAACGCTGGATTGCTGGCATGCCAATAACCCGCCGCCGCGCTGGTATGCGCGGATGCGTTGGAGGAGGCTGCGAAGCAGGCGAGGGCGTTTGTGGTCTTTAACATTCGGCTTTAAGGAAACCACCAATTTCGACTTGAGTCAAGCGATTTAACAAAAGAGGGATGAAACCCTTTATCCATTAGGGTTTTCCTGTGGAAGCCGCCCCCCTTGAATTCCTTGCAGTTCCCCCGCAAGGGCGAATCTTTACCGCGGCACGCAGGGTGCGCTTGGGCGACGTCACCCCCCGCGGCCGGCTGCGCCTTGATGCCACGGTGCGGTACTTGCAAGACGTTTCACACGACGACACCGAAGATGCCAACTATGCCGACAAAGACGGATGGGTAGTGCGCCGCACTGCATTGCGCATTACCAAGTTTCCTGTTTTTCAAGAGCGACTTACATTGCAAACCTGGTGTGGAGGCCTCGGCTCGCATTGGGCGGAACGTTCCACACGCATTGAAGGTGAAAAAGGTTCGCTCATTGAAGCATCGGCAGTGTGGGTGCATGTTGATTTGCAAACCATGCGCCCCGCAACACTTGCTGAAGATTTTCTTGTAACAGCCCGTGAAGCTGCGATGGAAAGAAAAGTAAGTGCACGTTCGATGTTGCGCATGAAACCAGAAGATGCAGAGCAACGTGATGCCTGGCCTGTGCGATTTTCCGATATGGATGCACTTGGTCATATGAACAACGCCGCATATTGGGAAGCAATTGAAGAGTGGTTAAGTGGCCATCGAGATTTTCGTGAACCATTTGCCGTCGTGCTTGAACACCTCACACCCATTGAGCCAGGGCACGACGTTTTTACAGTGACCCGCGAAGAAAAAAATCTCATGGCAATTTGGCACGAGATGAACGGCGTGATTGCCGCAGTTACACAACTACAAAAACTCTAAAAAGTTTTAGACGCGAACGTATTCGAGGAAACCGTCTTTTTCGCGCACACTGAATTCGCCCGCAATGCGCAAGTGTTCGAGGTGAGCAAAAGTTTCGCTGTCGGCCATGGGGCCTTGTGCGCGTGCGGAAAAGAGATGACCAGCAATTTCCATGACGGTCGCAGGGCGATCGAATTCGTCGCCAATAGAACGCAATTTTTCTAGGCGTTCAATGTGGTGATCTTTAATGTCTTGCACGCGCTCAACAACATTGGTGAACGGGTTGCCGTGTGCGGGAAGTGCAAGTGTCATTTGTGAACCAAGTTCGCCCACTTTGTCGAGTGAACTAAAGAACTCTGCCAATGGGTCGACCGCGTTGGTCATGCCAGAAATGTGTGGCGTAATGCTGGGCAATACGTGGTCGCCGCTAATAAGAACTCCGCTATCGGGGTCGAACAAGCAGAGGTGATCTTCCGTATGACCAGGTGTATGTACCGCAAGCCATTCGCGTTTTGCCAAGGTAATGCGGTCACCTTCGTCAACACGGCGGTTGGGGTGCGGAACGCCAAAGACCCGCGGAAATTTTGCGTGCATACGCAGTTGAGTATGACGACGCCAGGGGATGTCGTAACTCTCGCCACCCCACGGAGTTTTGCCGTTGGGGCGCACAGCACGAATGTCGGGAACATCTTCCACGTCGACATCGGGCGGTTCTTTGGGGTCCCACCACAATCGGAAACGGCGGTGCGCAATAATTTCTGCACCAAAATCTTTACGCAAACGACCAGCGCCACCGTAGTGGTCGGGGTGGCTGTGCGTAACAAGAACCGAGTGCACGCGCCGCAAAGGAATGCCCAAGTCTTTTAAGCGACTCTCTAATGCGTGAAATGATTCACGACCAGGCATACCTGGGTCGACAACTGCAACGCCGCGCTCATCTTCAAGTACGTACATGTTGACGTGACCAAGACCAGGAAGGTCGATGGGAAGTTGCGTGCGAAAAATGCCAGGAACAATTTCTACTATGTCGGTGCTGGCTGGCATTTGTTCTTGCCGCATCGGGCGTGGGGCCGCAGCGGAAGAAGATGCAGGAGTAGAGGTCACTTCCCTAATCTACTTGTGTACGCAGCGCTACTTGAAGGCGTGCGCGCGATAGTAAGCAAGTTCACGCACACTTTCGCGAATATCGTCGAGTGCGCGGTGGTTTCCTTCTTTACTGGGCCGACCCGCAGTGAGTTCGGGGTACCAGCGCTTGGTGAGTTCTTTCACACTCGACACGTCGATGCTGCGGTAGTGCAAGTAGTTCTCGATGTCGGGAAGATACGCCGCAAGAAAACGGCGGTCGGTGCCGATGCTATTTCCACACAAGGGAACGGTCTTGGGGGCACCCACATGACTCTTAATGAAGTCGAGTGTGATGCGACCTGCCTCTTCAAGGCTGAGTGTTGACGCGCGAATTTCATTGAGCAAACCCGACTTCGTGTGCATGTTCACAACGAAAGGGTCCATGGCGGCAAGAAGATGCTCGGGTTGGTGAACAACAAGGTCGGGACCTTCAGCGATGATGTTTAATTCATCGTCGGTAATGAGGGTGGCAATTTCCACAATCACTTCTTTTGCAGGGTCGAGCCCTGTCATTTCGAGATCCATCCACACCATCACGTCATGCAATCTAGAGTCAAGGTGTGCTGAACGTCGCCATCCAACAACTCGACCCCGAACTTCCCCTCCCCACACTCGCCCACACAGGCGATGCCGGAACCGACCTCCATGCCCGTATCTCTATTGAGGTGCCCCCAGGAGGCGGCAGGGTGCTGGTGCCCACTGGTATTGCTATTGCATTACCTGTGGGGTATGCAGGCTTTGTACTGCCACGCAGTGGCCTGGCATTGAAGTACGGAATTTCCGTGGTGAATGCGCCGGGACTCATTGATGCGGGCTACCGCGGTGAACTGCAGGTCATCATTTTGAATACCGACCCAACAAATGCGTATGGCATAGAGCGAGGTGACCGTATTGCGCAACTTGTTGTGCAACGCATTGAAGAAGTGCAGTGGACTGTTGTGGAGAGCCTTGAGGGTTTCGACCGTGGTGGTGGCTTTGGCCACTCGGGTCGTTAGCGCAAAAATTTCTTACAAAACTTCGCGTGCATTTGCGGCGATGGGTAAATACCAACCGCGTGTCATCCAACGCTCTGCCAGTTGTTTGCCTTTGTCGTCGCCCATATCGAAGCCACCCACTGTTGATGCAGGTGCAACCATGGCCCACAAACACTGCAGTTGAAACTCAGACCAGAATGTGTCAAACGAATAGTTTGTAACGCCTAGTGCAACAAGTTCGTTGTGATACAGCTCTAAGAGTCGCATGCCCTCTTTGTCCCACACTTCGGGGTCCATGGAAGAACTCAGAAGATACTGCACATCTTGTGCGGGTGTGCCTTTGACCAACATTTGGAAGTCGATGAACATAATGTCGCTTGCATCGGCGTTAAAGAAAACATTTTCTAAGCGCACATCGCCATGACACAATGTGCGCGCTGCAGCACTTGAACGAGCCATTATTTCTTCAAATTTGTCAGCCACATCGCGGCCAAGTGCTACTGCTTCTTCACCAAGACGAGGAATCCAGTCGGCTTCAATAACGGGCATTGCACCACGCATAATGCCTGGTACAACTGCTAATTGGATAGGGCTGTCGTTGGTTGGCAGCCAATCAAACGTGTCGAGGTCGGGGTGTTCCCACC
>JBAXNF010000015.1:0-21021 GCA_037133935.1 bacterium | reverse complement strand
CCCTGAATAACAGAACCAGAATCTGCTGTGTTGCCAGTTACACCACTCCCCAATGGAGCACCCTGATTGTACCGCCACGAAGGGAAATGAAAACCGCTCGTTAGCCGGTGATCTTCCAGAGGTTGCCAAAGCCAATGACGCGTGCAATGGCAATTCCCGCGCCTTCTTTCACGTGCTTCTTGAAGGCGCTATTTCCCGCAATAGGGCTATTCGGCGTTGACGACGTAGAGGTATCGAAACCCCACTCTTGGGCCGTCAGGCGTGAGCGCAGCTCGTGATACGGGTCGGTCACAATCACCATGCTCTCAATTCCTATGAAATTGGAGTCATTCTTCACGAGGTCCCTCACATTGCGAAGTGCTTCGTAGGTGGAACGCGATGCCGACTCCTGCAGTAGATCCTCTTGAGGAACTCCTTGCTGTCGCAAAAATATTGCCGATGCGGATGCCTCAGTAAAGCGGTCGCCGGGTCTGTTGCCGCCGGTGAGAACAATGCGTGGCGCTACTTTTTGCTTCCACAAATCTAAAGCGTGCATGAGCCGCGCTTCGAGAAGCGGAGAAGGAACACCGTCATACTGCGCAGCACCCATGACCACGATGGCATTAACCTGTGCGGTTGATTGCGTGCGCCCCACACGCCACACTTCGAAAACTGTCAGACCCACATACAACGAGCCAACGCACAGGAGCATTGCGAAAACTTGTGCTGCACGTTTCATAGCAAAGGCGTTATTACTTTGCGAGCCGCTGCGATGCCGCTACTAAACGCGCAAGGGTTGTTTCGCGACCCAAAAGCTCCAGTGATTCAAAAAGTGGTGGCCCTACGGTGCGACCCGTAATTGCAACACGAATGGGAGCTTGCACTTTTCCAAGCTTGAGGCCATGCTTTTCGCCAACTTGCTCAATGACTGCTTTGAGCGAATCGTGATTCCACTCTGCAGTTGCATATGCAGTTGTTGTTTCACTCAGCACGGCACTCGCCCATTCATCTTTTGTTGCCTTCGCCCATGAGGCATCGTCAATTGCGGGCTCGTCGAGAAAGAAGAAGTCGACCATTGCAGGAACTTCAGTGAGTGCAGTGACTCTTGTTTGCACAAGTTCAGCCATGCCTCGGAAAATATCTTGTTTGAAATTACCCGCGGGCCACGGCATGGTTTCACCGGTGAGGAATGGTTCACATTCGGCAATGAAAACTTCGAGTGGCATTTTGCGAATGTATTCACCGTTGAATGCCTGCAATTTTTGGATGTCAAAAAACGCCGGCGAGTGGTTCACATCTTCCAGGCGGAATGTGTCGACAACGTGTTGCCAAGGAACAATTTCGGTATCGCCAGCAGGCGCCCAACCCAAGGTCATGAGGTAGTTCACCATTGCATCAGGAAGAATTCCTTCTTCGCGATACTGCTCTACGGCAACTTTGTCGCGGCGCTTCGACAATTTCTTGCGCTGCTCATTTACCAGCACAGGAACGTGCGCCCAAGTAGGCGGTGCAACATTGAGCGCATTCCAGATCATCTGTTGCTTCGGAGTGTTTGGCAAGTGTTCTTCTGCACGCACCACATGAGTGATGTTCATGATCTGGTCGTCAACTACGTTCGCGAGAAGGAACATTGGCGTTCCATTTCCACGCAAGAGAACGAAGTCTTCAATGGTGGCGTTGTCGAATTTCACTTCGCCACGCACGAGATCGTGCACCACTGTTTCACCGGCAGGAACACGGAATCGCAAGACGCGGCCAGGGCCAGGCTCTAGCCCACGGTCGCGGCTATAGCCGTCGTACCCCGGCTTGCCCGATGCTTTGGCGCGTTCTTGCACCTGTTCTCCGGTGAGGTCACAGAAATACGCCTTGCCTTCTGCGTAAAGCTTCATGGCGGCATCAATGTGTGCCTGCGCATTTGCCGACTGGAAGTACGGCCCTTCAAATTGTGGGTGATCGTTGTTGATGCCAAGCCACGCAAGAGCGTCGATAATGCCTTGGGTCCACTGCGGTTCGTTACGCGATTCGTCGGTGTCTTCAATACGCAAAACGAAAGTGCCGCCTTCACGCAAAGTGAGTGCCCAGTTATATAGAGCGGTGCGGGCGCCGCCCACATGGAAAAAGCCGGTGGGTGATGGAGCGAAGCGATAGCGAGGAGTGGTTGTCATGACCCTTGCAGATTACCGACCCCACCCCACCAAGAGTGTTCTCGGCGCGGTATGGCCCGGTTTTCGCGACAATTCGCGCCGAGAAACAACCTTTAGAGCGCAAACTTTTGGAGGTCGCTCAATTCGACGAACTCCAAGGTGTGTAAATGCGTTGCGTGCAAGTTCACCTGTGGTGCATGACCTGCTTCAAAGGCTTCTTGCCAGCGCATGGCACACAAGCACCAATGGTCGCCCGCTTTCAAACCGACAAAACCATATTGAGGCATTGGTGTAGAAAGATCATTTCCGGCAGCTTTAGAAAACGCGAGAAATTCATCGGTCATCACTGCACATACGGTGTGCACACCTTGGTCATCGCCGCCTGTTTCACAGCAACCCGTGCGGTAAAAACCCGTCATCGGTTCGGTGCAACAAGTGGCAATGGGTTCACCAAAAACGTTCGGCTGAGTTGTCATGGCATATGTCTAGCGTGAAGTGGCAGATCTCGGCGCGAATTGTCGCGAAAACCGGGCCATACGGCGCCGAGAACACTTAGGAGGGGTTGAGAGTGAGGAGATCTTCGTAGGTTTCACGGCGACGCACCACGCGGGCCTGGCCGTCTTTCACGAAAACAACCGCAGGCTTGGTGACCATGTTGTAGTTCGACGCCATGGAGTAGCCATATGCGCCGGTCACTGGAGTAGCGAGCAAGCTTCCCACTTCAAGTTCAGCCGGAACCTGCGCCTCTTCAATAACAATGTCGCCACTTTCGCAGTGCTTGCCAACAACGCGCACGTTGCGGGGGCGTAATGCACTGGGCAGCGTTGGCATGAACGCTTCATAGCCACTGCCGTACATCATGGGGCGAGGGTTGTCACTCATGCCGCCATCTACAGCAACGTACGAACGCACACCTGGAATATCTTTTTGCGTTCCTACCGTGTACACCGTAATTGCCGACGAAGCCACAATGGCTCGACCCGGCTCTACGCGCACAACAACATCTTTTGGAAGTGACGCAGTTGCACGGCGTACAACGGTTCCCCATTGCTCCATGGTGGGTGCGTGTTCACTTGCAACGTAGGCAACGCCTAAACCGCCGCCAACAGTGAGATCGCTGAGGCCAAGTGGCGCAAAGAAACTCACCATTACATCTATTGCTTTACCCAGGTGTTCAATGTCGAGCACGTTGGAACCAATGTGGAAGTGCAGGCCAATGAGGTTGAGACGCGACGACCTACGCAGTGTTTCTACTGCTCGCATGGCGTCGCCATTGCCCATGTTGAAACCGAACTTGGAATCGTCTTGCCCGGTCGAAACGAATTCATGTGTATGGGCATGCACGCCCGGTGTGACACGAATTTGTACATCTACTTGTGCCCCAAGAAAGCCGGCAACGTGTTCAAGGCGTTCAAGTTCATCAAAACTGTCGACCACAATGTGATGCACGCCTTCGCGAATGGCGTAGTGCAATTCGTCAGAAGACTTGTTGTTGCCATGCAGCACACAACGATTGGCAGGAACACCGGCACTTAGGGCAACGAAGAGTTCCCCACCAGTTGCAACGTCGAGCATGAGGCCTTCTTCGTGCACCAGTTTCGCCATTTCTGTACACAGAAAAGCTTTGGTGGCATACACCACATTTCCTGCACCGAAAGATTCACTGGCTTCACGGCAACGATTGCGAATGTGTTGCTCATCGTAAATAAATAGCGGTGTGCCAAATTGTGCCGCGAGACTCGACACCAAGCATCCGCCAATGGAGAGTTCTCCTGCAGGCTCAATGAGCGCTGTGTCGGGTAACAGACGAAGTTCTATGGGGTCCATTGCTACATCGCTTCCGGTGCTTCAATACCCAATAAATCTAGACCACATTGCAACACACGTGCAGTTGCGTCGCACAGTGCAAGGCGCTCGGTACGTTGCGGTTCTTCAGATTTCAACACAGGACAATTCTCGTAGAAGCCGGTGAAAACCGTGGCGAGTTCATACAAATAAGTACACATGCGGTGCGGGCTGGCCTTGGCCAATGAGTCCCACACCACTGCATCGAACTGCAAGAGGGTAAGTGCAAGAGCTTTTTCTTGTGGCTCACCCAGCGTTACAGCGACACCTTGAACTGAAGCTCGGTTGATGTCGGCACGGCGAAAGATGCTGCAAATACGTGCATGTGCGTATTGAAGGTACGGCGCAGTGTTGCCATCGAACGACAACATGCGGTCCCAGTCGAAGATGTAGTCCTTAATACGGTCGGTCGACAAGTCGGCGTATTTCACTGCGCCAATGCCAATCATGCGCGCAACGTTTGCTCGTTCACTTGCCGACAGCGCCGGGTTCTTTTCTTCCACTGCGCGCGATGCCCGCTCTACTGCTTCTTCCAGCAATGCAGACAACTTCACCGAGTCGCCGCTGCGGCTCTTCAACATTTTCTTATCGGCACCCAACACGTTGCCAAACGCCACGTGCTGCATTTCCACATTGCTCGGCAACCAGCCAGCTTTCTTTGCTGCGGCTTCCACCATTTGTAAGTGCTGCGCTTGCGGAGCACCCACCACGTACCACATCTTTTGTGCACCAATACGCTCAACGCGGTCGATGACACAGGCAAGGTCGGTGGTGGCGTAGTTATAACCACCATCACCTTTACGAATAATGAGCGGCAAAGGTTCATTATCGCGATTAGTGAACCCATCGAGATACATCACGTCGGCGCCATCACTTTGTTCAAGTGCACCCGACACACGCAAACGCTCCACCACTTGTGGCAACAAATTGTTGTAGGCGCTTTCGCCCATGAGGTCTGCGTCTTCTAGCAATACACCAAGAGTGCGGTACACACGATTGAAGTACTTTGTGCTCTCGCCCACCAACACGTTCCACATGCGCAAGGTTTCCGTGTCGCCGGCCTGCAACGAAACTACGCGCAAGCGCGCACGTTCTTTAAACACATCGTCGGCTTCAAACTTTTGACGTGCGATTTTGTAGAAAGAGTCGAGATCGCCAACAGAAAATGCTTCTGCTGCCTGATCTTCACCTAAGTCAATGAGGTGTTCAATGAGCATTCCAAAGGGAGTTCCCCAGTCGCCAATATGGTTTTCACGCACTGTGGTATAGCCCACGAACGACAGCATGCGGACCAATGCGTCTCCAATGACCGTGGAACGCAAATGGCCTACGTGCATTTCCTTTGCAACGTTGGGCGCTGAATAGTCGACAACAACGGTTTCCTTGCCATCAATGCTGCGCACGCCAAGGGTGCTTGAACTTGTCATTGTTGCTAGCTCACGTTCAAGAAATGCTCGACTAAAAACAACGTTGATAAACCCTGGGCCAGCAACCTCTGTGCTTTCGCACATATCAGTCACATCGCCAAGAATCGCCAGCACCTCAGTTGCTACATCGCGCGGAACTTTGCCAGTTGCCTTCGCTACGGCAAGCGCACCATTCACCTGTGCATCGGCACGGTCACTTGCTCGCACCACAGGGTCAGCGTCGCCCCCAGCAACCGAAGAGAATGCGGGGCGGAAACGTTCGGCAAGAAGAGAGAGTGGATCAGACATGACCTTGCCATTGTTGCCGACCACGAGGCGAAAACACGGATCTTTATAAAGTCTTGACCAATGCCACTAGCCTGCAGTCGCTGGAACGGAATCATTTTCTGTCCTAGCCCTCGTAGCTCAGGGGATAGAGCGTCGGCCTCCGGAGCCGTAGGCGCAGGTTCGAATCCTGCCGAGGGCACTCATGAGTATGAGCCGTATCGTCGTTGGCATTCTTGGTACAGCCATTATTGCAATTTATGCTGTCGGTTCCGGTCGCTTGGTCGCCACAGATACACAGTGGTATCGCTCACTCTCTCAACCAGCGCGGAAACCACCCAGCATCGTTATTGGCCTGATCTGGCCCTACAACTTCGCGATGCTCACCACCGCAACCTGGGTTGTTGCCAGCCGCCTCTCGAGTACTCACCATCTTGTCTGGCTGGCGTCACTCACACTGAGCGTTTTGGCCGCTCTCGCATGGGCATGGTTATTTTTTAATCCACACGCATTGATCGCGTCAGGTGTTGCACTCGTGTTCGCCACACTGTTTGCCGTCCCGCTTCTCGTCATCTCGTTTAACGCGTCTCCCGCACTCGGCATTGCGTTCGTGCCATATCAACTCTGGTTGGTTCTTGCCACGTCTCTTGCCTTCGGTTACTCCGCCGCAAACCCCACTGCGCACGTATGCCACACTGAGTAGGTAGCGGGCAAGGCATTCACGGGGGTGGACAATGACGATTGACAACTTGGCAGCAGCTTCTGCGCAGTGCCCGTATAGCCCACTGGACCCCGAGGTACTTGCTGACCCCTTCCCGGCTTATGCGCAACTGCGTAGTGAGTGCCCCGTGCACAACACCAACATGGGCGGTCGCGAATTTCTCACCGTGGCCAATCGCGCCGATGTGCACAACATTCTCACGAGCCCCAATGAATGGGTGAACCGCTATGGCGCCGGCATTGCCTATTCCGGCGTTGATGGCCGTGGCAACCTGCAACATTTCGACCAACCAGAGCACACTAAGCGCCGCGTGCTCATGCGCAATGAGTTCAACCCTATTGAAGTAAAAAAGCTTGCCGACGATGCGGTGCGCGTTGCCAAAGAACTTGCCCTCGACATGGCTGCAAATGGAAACACTGCCGAACTACACGATGCCTTTGCGTGCCCCATGCCCATATTGGGGTTCATCGACCTCATGGGTGTTCCGCCAGAAGACCGAACGCTCATTAAAAACTGGGCCGATCAGTTAGTGCTGGGTTTGTCTGACCCACCAGCAGCCGTGAAGCCCACTGAAGAAATTAAGCAATACATCAATGCTGCAGTCTCACAGCGTCGGCGCGTTGCCGATGCAGGTGGGGCACCAACACCTGGTTTGCTCACTGAATATTCTCTGCGCACTATTGACGGCGAGCGCATTCCCCTCAGCGAGATGGAAGCAATGGTGTTGCAGCTCTTAGTTGCTGGCCACGAAACCACAACATCGCTCATTACGAATCTCATGTGGCGCTTGCTGGAAGTTCCTTCACGTTGGCAGCGCATTGTGAATGATTTTTCACTCATACCAAACGCCATTGAAGAGAGTTTGCGATACGACCCGCCAGTACTCGGGCTCTTTCGTACGAATGAAAACCCAGCAGTGATTAATGGTGTCGATATTCCTGAAAAAACAAAAGTAATGGTCATGTACGCCTCGGCGAATCGTGACCCCGACGCATTCCCCAACCCCGATGAATTCAATATTGACCGCGACGCAATGCAACTGAAACGCCACTACGGCTTTGGCTGGGGCATTCACCTTTGCTTGGGAGCGCCTATTGCCCGACAAACCGCACGCATTGCCATTGAAACTTTGGCAACACACTTCCCCACCATGCAACTTGCTGGCCCTACCGAACGTTTAGGTGCAGCAATTCTGTGGGGCAGGCGCACACTTCCTGTGCAGTGGTGAAACGCATTTAGTGCGGCTGAGTAAAACCGAAGCACTCACGCAATGCCGCATCGGTGAGCGCCGTAGTTGGCGAACCTTGCGCCACTACACGTTGCGCTAACAACATCACCATGTCGGCGGTGTCGGCATCAGACAACTCGTGAGTTGCCATCACAACAGCAACTCCACGAGCGCGTTCTTGCGCAACTAACTCGGCAACTGCTTGCCGCCCTACGAGGTCGAGGCCTGCAGTGGGTTCATCGAGCAACAACACGTCGGCACGGCGCGCAAGTACTTGCGCCAAATGTGTGCGCTGTTGCTGACCACCAGAAAGGTCTCGCAATGGCCGCGACTTGTAGGCAATTGCACCGGTGCGTTCCATTGACTCTTGCACAAAGCGTTGATCTTCTGCACGAGCGCGCCTAGTGAGACCCAAGTGCGCATAACGCCCCATAGCAACAACGTCTTCCACGCGTAACGGCAAAGTGTGCGACGACACCGGATGCTGCGGCAGGTAGCCCACCAAGGAATGTTGTGTGCCTGGTTCGCCGCCAAGCACTTTGACCCCACCACTTTGAGCTGCCACCAGCCCAGCAAGTGTTTTCAGCAATGTCGACTTACCAGAGCCATTAGTCCCAATGAGCACTAACAACTCACCTGGCTGAAGAGAAAAATTCAAGCCTTCAACAATGGGCCGATGGCCGTAACCCACTGCGAGCCCTGCTGCTTCTATGCGCGCACTCATGACAAGTGTACATGCCCGTGCATGTGAGGTTGGTCGTGGTCGTGATGAATGTCTTTGCGATGTGCTTGCCAGCGCTGTACTTCAACAACAATGGCGCACAACGTGAAAACAAGTACCGAGCAAAAGACAATGCTGGCCCCGGCAGCAACGTTGGCGTGATAACTCACCAACAAACCAACGAAGGTAGAGAAAACACCCACAACTGCAGCAACCGCCATCATGATTCCGATACGGCGTGCGAAAAGCGCGCCCGTTGCAGCTGGCGCAATGAGCAGACCTAACACCAATAAGGTTCCCACTGTTTGAAAACTTGCAACAACAGTAAGTGCAACCATTGCCAACATGATGTTGTGGTATTTCTTCACCGAGAAACCAGAAGTTTCCGTGAGGCCATCATCAACTGACAACAACAGGAATGGTCGGCGACAGAACCATGCAATTGCGCATACCGCAACAAGTGCGATGAATTGCCAAACTAAGTCTGACTTACTGACGCCCAGCACTTCACCAAACAAAATATTGGTGAGATCACCAGCAAATGAACGCGAACGCGACTGGATGATGACCCCGAGTGCGAGCATCCCTACAAACAACAAACCAATTGATGTGTCACTCGACAGGCGATAGCGACGCGTTACCACGCTCACCCCCGACATCATGACACCTGCACCAACTGCTGCGCCGAGCACACCAGAAAAGCCGAACAACAATGCTGCAGCTACTCCGGGAACAACACCGTGAGCTAACGCGTCACCCGCGAAGGCCAAACCGCGCAATACAACGAATGTTCCAGCTACTGCACAGATTGCAGAAACAAGAATGCCGGCATACAACGATTGGCGCAGGAACTCGTTGTCGAGAAATGGTCCAAAGAGAAAATGTGCCACAGCGCTAGTTCACCAGATTCACGAGAGCCCAGTGGCGATACTGCTAGCCAGGTTCAACATCATTTCCTTGTAGCCACCGCCGCTAGGAAGAACATGCGTTGATAGCTCTTGCAGTTTCACACCGAGCTCTTTGCTCAACAACGCAGCCACATCGGCAGGAGTCCCCAATTCCGTAAAGATCACCCTGACATTTTCCTGCTGCGCGGGTTTTTTTAATGCTGCAAGATCGCCAGCAGATGCTTCGGCAGCGGTTGAGAAACTTGGAATGACCGCACCCACCACAGTGCAGCCATAACGCGCTGCAAAATACTGCAACGAGTCGTGGCCGGTTACCAAAGTGCATTCATCTACTTCAGACAGTGTTGATGTGATGCTGGCGCTTACATCTTGCAATTCCGTCAATAGGTTTTGTTCTTCTTGTGACAAGTCGACTTTGAGTTCCTTTTCCAATGCGGCAGTTAATGCAGGAATTGCTTCAACCAATGTTTCAGGGTCTAGCCAAATGTGCGGGTCTTTGCCACCATGATGATTTTCTTCCTGCGAAGTCAGTGCCCTGAGGGTGACGTAATCAGCAATGTGGAATACAGGCACACCAGACTTTTCGGTTTGCATCAACGCATCTTCAAGTCCTTCTTCTAAATTGAGCCCGTTCGACACAACAAAAGATGCGTTGTTCAATTTTTCAATATCTTTTGCCGAGGGTGAAAAATCATGTTGGTCTTGACCATTAGGAATGACCACTGAAACTTTCGCTGCGTTGCCGACAAGTTGCTGCACCACATCGCCGAGTGCGCTGTAGGTAACAACAACCGATGGAGTTGTTGTTGGCGATGATGAACCCCCAGACGAGCAGCCAGCCGCCACAACAATGAGGGCCACAAGGCAGCCGAAACGAAATCGCTGGAGCATCAGCTCAATATAATGAGAATGATTCCTATTTCCACTTTTCGTGGTCGAGGAGCCAGGTTTTCCGCTCTAAACCTCCGCCAAAGCCTGTTAATGAGCCATTTGCACCCACCACGCGGTGGCACGGCAACACAATGGCGACTGGGTTGCGGCCGTTGGCACCGCCCACCGCCCGGACGGCTGCGGGCCGACCCACCCACTTTGCCTGTTGCCCGTACGACGTTGTCTCGCCATAAGGAATGCGGGCGAGCGACTTCCACACATCAACTTGAAATGCTGTGCCGCGAAGATCGAGTTCCACCTCAAATACGGTGCGCTGGCGCGCGAAATACGCTTTGAGTTGCTGTTCCACAACATGCACAAAGTCAGTTGCTTGCTTGAGCTCTGCCTTGCTAAACGAATTGGCAACAACGAATCGCTCAACAATGTCGTTTTCAAATTGGACCCCAGTGAGACCTAGCGGCGAAGCGCTGAGTAGAAGATTCCCAATGGGCGAATTCATTTGCACCATTACCGCAACTTCTACCGGCTTCATCTTGCGAGTTTGCCATAGGAATAGCCCATCTCTCTTCGCAACACTCATCAGTTGTAGTGTGCAAGGGTTATGACAACACACACCCCCACTGCCGACGGTGCCTACACGCGACGTCAAATTCTCGTTATTTTCAGCGGCATCATGGCCGGCATGAGCTTGGCTTCGCTCGATGGAACCGCGGTGAATACCGCACTCGCCACCATGGTTGCCGACCTCGGCGGACTCAGCGCGTACGCATGGGTAGGTACGTCGTATCTGCTCACGTCCACAGTTGCCAATGCACTCTTCGGCAAGTTAAGCGATATTTATGGTCGTAAGCGTCTTTTTCAAATAGCCATCATCACATTTCTCATTGGCTCGGTGGGGTGCGGACTCGCACAGTCAATGTTGTCGCTTATTTTGTCGCGCGGGGTACAAGGAATTGGCGGCGGCGGGCTCATGTCAATGGCTTTCGTCATCATTGCCGATGTTGTGCCACCGCGTGAACGCGGGCGCTATGTAGGCCTCATTACGAGTGTTTTCGCAGTCGGCAGTGTTGCGGGTCCACTTATGGGCGGATTCTTTGTTGAACAACTGAGTTGGCGATGGATTTTTTTTGTCAACATTCCCATCGGTCTAGTTGCTCTCGTCATTACGTCGCGTGCGTTACGCATGCCTGTCTTGCGCCTCGATCGCAAGGTCGATTACTTAGGCGCGGCACTACTCACTAGTTCAGTGACATGTCTCATTTTGTTTCTGTCGTGGTCGTCGAAAGATTACGGATGGGGCTCTGCTATTTCGGTCGTTCTCGCAATTGCTGCAGTACTGCAAGCAATCGGTTTTGTGCAATGGGAAAAGCGTGCATCAGAACCCATCATGCCGCTGCACCTTTTTCGCATCGACGTACTGCGGGTCACCATTCCCCTCGTCACTTTTGCTGGTGTCATCATTTTCGGAGCAAATGCTTTTATTCCGCTGTACCTACAAGCAATTACCGGGTACTCACCAACCATTTCTGGCCTTCTTTTAGTACCCATCATGATGGGCGTTACTCTCATGAGCGTTTCCACTGGTCGGCGCATGTCAGTGACCGGAAAATATAAGCATTGGCCAATACTTGGTGCATCATCACTCTGCATTGGCATGGTGCTTCTATCGCAAATGTCGCGTACTGGTCTTGGCCTGGCTTCAGCTCTCATTGGCATGTTCTGTGTTGGCGTTGGCATTGGCAGCATCATGCCAACAGCAACGTTGGCCACTCAAAATGCTGTGGAGTGGAGCGACCTCGGTGTGGCCAGCTCGGTGATCACGTTCTTTCGCACACTTGGAGGCGTCGTTGGCCTTGCCGCATTCGGAGCGCTCCTCAATTCACATATCGCGGGAAAAATTGATGCGAAATATCTTCAGGCACCACGGCAAATAAAGAATTTTGAAGAACCGTTACGCAGTGACGTACTTCGCGTTCTCGGAGATGGAATTACCAACCTGTATCGCGTGGCAATACCCATTGCCATTGTGGTGCTCATTATTGCTACCCGATTGCCAGAACGCCCACTTCGGGAAACCTCTGGCATGCAAGAAAGCATTGCAGCGGAATAATTATTCGCTCGAAGCCTTTGGCTCTTTTGGCAAACCAAGTACACGCTCTCCAACAATGTTGCGCTGAATTTGGCTGGTGCCACCCCAAATGGTTTCAGAACGCGAGAAGAAGAACGTCGACATCATTGGGCTCACGGGGTAGCCCGCACGGCGCCTGTCGCGGGAAGTTCCGGGCCACGAGACAATGTCGGAGCCAGCATCGACCAACATTGCTTCTGCACCAAAAATATCGAGTGCAAGTTCTAACGCTGTTTTGTGCATTTCTGACCAGAACATTTTATTTGATGCACCGAGCGCAGCAACACTGAGATCTTTTGTTTTGTTCACAGTGGCTGAAAGCGAACGCAAACCATTGATGCGAAGAATTTGAATTTTGGAGTAATAGTTCATGAGGCGTTGGCGAATCATTGGGTCATCAATGATGCCGCGACGCTTTGCCGCTGCCACCATCAACTTGTATTCCTCTTCAAAGCGGCGATAGCCAGTTGTTGCACTCATGCCACGCTCAAATGCGAGTGTGCTGTTTGCAACTTGCCAACCGTTATTTACGCCACCAACAACATTGTCTTTCGGGCAACGTGCATCGGTAAAGAACACTTCACAAAACTCTGCAGTGCCATCGGGCTGAACAATGCCACGCACTTCAACACCTGGCTGCTTCATTGGCACTAACAAATAAGAAATGCCTTTGTGCTTTGGCGAATCGGGGTCTGTGCGTGTGAGCAAGAAGCAGTAGTCGGCGTGGTGACCCTGAGTGGTCCATACCTTTTGACCATTAATAACCCATTCGTCACCGTCGAGTACAGCAGTTGTTTTCAAACTTGCCAAGTCGCTACCACTGTTTGGTTCGCTGAATCCCTGACACCAACTTGACTGACCGCGAAGAATCTTTGGCAAGAAATCTTTTTTCTGCTCTTCGGTTCCCCACTGCAAAATAGTTGGGCCTACAAGAGTGTCGCCAAAGAAGTCGGCGCGCATAGGTGCTTTTGCATTAGCGAACTCTTCAGCCAGCACCACGCCTTCCATGATGCTCAAACCACGGCCGCCGTATTCCACTGGCCACGTGGCACAGATCCATCCTCCGCCGTACAACTTTGCGGGCCATGACTCATTGAACGCTTTGCGTTCTTCTGCCGTCATTTCAAAGCCAGCGTCGAACCACCCATCAGGGAGATTCTCTTTCAACCAGGTGCGGATTTCTCCACGAAATTTTTCAGCAGCGGCGGGGTAAGTCAATTCCATCCCTCCATCATTACCCACGGGTAGCCATTTTGCGAAGTGGATCTGAATTTACGTAGTTGTCACAATTGGCACACACTGCCGAGACACTCATTTTGTACGTTCTCTCCATGAGTTCCCCCGCTCCCGTGCCTTCCCTCAGCCTGAGTGCTCTTTCTGAGGCCGACCTCGCCGTTTTACGCGTCCTTGTTCACAGAGCCGGGAGAATTACCAGCCGCGAAGACCTCAACAAATTGGCAGGGCTCAGTGGCTCGCAACGACGCTGTGAGGCTGTGCTCGTTAATTTGCGCAGGACACTTGGCGATGGGGCCATTGTCACCATTCGCCGTCGGGGCTGGATGCTCGACAATTCAGTGGTTGCAGCAGCCATCGCTCTGATTAACTCTTGGTAACCATGTTTGCCTCTAGCGCTTCTTCGTCGCTCGACATTGGCCGTCTTCTCTTTGAACTCGCCATCATCTTGTGTGGAGCAAAAGTCATTGCCGAAATTGCCGAGCGCTGTGGTGTTCCTGCCGTACTCGGAGAAATTCTTGCTGGAGTTGTAATTGGACCGTCGGCGCTCGGCTGGGTAAGTCGCTCCGACACATTATTTGTTCTTGCGGAACTTGGGGCGATTTTGTTGCTACTTCAAGTGGGTATGGAGATGGACCTTAAAGAGTTACGCACCGTCGGTCGTGCTGCGATGACTGTTGCAGTAATCGGCGTTGTGCTCCCAATGTTCTTCGGTGCACTCGCAGGCATCGCCATGGGCGAGGAAACGCGCACCGCAATATTTGTAGGAGCCACACTTACTGCAACAAGCGTTGGCATTACTGCACGTGTATTTGGCGACCTGCGAGCGTTGTCAACCAAAGAAGCCCGCATTGTTTTAGGTGCGGCGGTCGCTGACGACGTGCTTGGGCTCATTATTCTCACTGTTGTTTCACGAGTGGTAGAAAAAGGGTCCATTGGCGTCGGGACCATCGCCTCCACCACTGGTTTAGCAATCGCATTTCTTGCCATCAGCGGTTTCGTGGGCTTCACTGCCCTTCCCAAAATTATGGGCACGGTGTTAAAGCGAGCGAGTTCTCCGGCGGCTGCTTCTGTCATTGCATTGGGAATCACTTTGGGCTTCGCGAGCGCCGCAGAAGCCGCACATTTAGCTCCCATCATCGGAGCATTTGTAGCGGGTACCGCACTTGGCCGCTCGCCAGGGCATGAGCGCGTGGCGCGCGACATGTCGGCACTTGCTTCGGTGTTTGTTCCTATTTTCTTTCTACAGATAGGCATCGATACCGACATTGCAGCACTCATTCGCCCTAAGGCCCTCGGCATTGCCGCAGTTCTTATTGTCATCGCTGTCGTCACAAAGGTTGTTGCTGGCTATGCAGCACGCTCAACTGGAGCCGACACATTGCTGGTTGGTCTCGGAATGATTCCTCGCGGCGAAGTAGGCCTCATCTTTGCCACTATTGGCCTCAACGTTGGTGTATTTGATGATGATATTCATGCCGCACTCGTGCTGGTTGTGCTTGTTACTACAGTCATTACTCCTGCTCTTCTTCGCTGGCGCTTGAATCAGGGTGAAGCATCTGAGATTGATCTTGATATTTCTGCCGAAAGCGAACCAGCTGATGGTTGGCTAACGATTCGCGAGGGCTCAATTGCCCTTGCGGCCACTCCACCCACTTCAGCAAGTGCTGTTGTCTTATTACAAGCGGCCGCGATGGCTACAGACAACAGACCAAGCGAAGAACTCATGGAGTGGGTTGCTGAGCGCCGCACGCGCGATCTGCAGTGGAATCGAGAAGCCACTACTCAGCTCTTGCATTTGCTTCGTGTTGGTTCACCACGCTCGTGGAGACTCATTGAAATTTCTGGCCTCTTTGAACGCGCGATCCCCGAACTAGCAACTGCAATACGCCATCGCACGAGCGATGCCTCTGAACTCGATCCAACTCACTCGTTGCGATTCCCCACCGTTGAAGCACTGCGCGAGGCAACTTCGGTGGCGAGTTCACAAAACGACTCACTTCTTCTTGCGGCATTTTTGGCAGATATCAATGATGGGGAAATGCCCATCAATCTCATCTTGCAAAAACTCGACCTCGATATTTTGTTTGCCAAGGAAGTGGAAGATCTACTCAACGGAGCAACTCTCTTACGTGCAGGCGTAGAGCGTGAACCACACCGCGCCGATGAGCGCCTCATTCGCGACATTGCACACGGTTTGAAACGGCCAGGCATTGTGGAACGCAGTCGGTTGCTTGCCGATGCTTTAGGTGGCCTCGAGCCTTGGCAACACTCGGCCATGATTGACATCACGACGGGTGTTCAAGGCGTACTCGCGCATCCTGAATTATTGAGTGGTGAAAACGATTCACTGGCCGACCTGCGCCGCCGGCAAACAAGCGAGCTCACCAACGATGAAGCCCTTCTCGATCGCATTGTTCATGCGCCCACTACATATGTATTAGCGCATGACCCAGCAGAGTTACTTGAGCACGCTCGCCTCATTGAGCCTGCCCCGCATGGGCGAAAAGTACGTGTCACGGTGCAACCCACCCGCACGCCTGGCCAATACATATTGAATGCAGCCTGCCGCAATCGTCGCGGTTTGCTCTCCCGGCTCTCGGGCGTTCTTGCCGATGAAGGAATTTCAGTTGTATCTGCAAGCTTGGCAACGTGGCCCGACAACTCGGTGCTCGATACTTTTATTGTTGAGGCCCCACACCCGCCTGACCCCGTTCATGTTTCACGATTGTTCTCACAGTCCTTGAAAGGGCGCTTGCGCCAGCGAAAACTATCTCTCGCTGCTCCTCGAGTAGCGCTCGACAACTCCATTCATCCATGGCATTCAGTTCTGCGCATTAGCGGCCCCGACCAACTTGGTCTCTTGTCTGCAATTAGCTATGCCCTCAGCAATGCAGGCGTACAAGTACACCATGCAGTGGTGCAAACCAAAGATGGTTTCGTTGACGACGAATTTGAAATTTCCGACCGCGTGGGCCATAAAATTGGCGATGACCGCGCCGATGCAGTGCGCAAGGTCTTAAATCGCCTGAAGTAACACACCGTTAACACAACAACAAATACGCCACATTCCTGAAACATTGGGGCGACAGTTGTGAAATCTGCACCCCGTATGTTCTTCTCACGAAGTGACCCCACTCATGAGAAAGGAACGCAGTGAAACTCATCACCGCAATCGTGAAGCCATTCAAGCTTGACGACGTGAAAGACGCGCTGAAGGCAATTGGCATCCAAGGGATGACCGTGTCTGAAGTACGTGGCTTTGGTCGTCAAGGAGGACACAGCGAAACCTATCGCGGTGCCGAATACACCATCGAGTTCGTACCCAAGGTACGCCTGGAGCTCGTCATTGAAGACAACGACGTCGACAATGTTATTTCTGCAATACGTACTGCAGCTAACACTGGAAAAATTGGAGACGGAAAGGTATGGATCACAAGTGTTGAACGACTCATTCGCATTCGAACCGGAGAAGAGGGCCGCGATGCAATCTAAAACTTCATCAACCTCGAGTCGCTGGCTGAAGCGCATTTTGGTAGGAACAACAGTTTCTACAGGTGCTCTTATTGTGGCTGGTGGTTTCACCGCAATGGCCGCTGATGATTTCGACGCTGAAAAAGCTGTGACCACTCTTGGTCAGCAAACAAGCTTGCTCTGGATTGTCATCGGTGCTGCATTGGTGATTTTCATGCAGGCAGGTTTTGCACTCGTTGAAACCGGCTTCTGTCGTGCAAAGCACGCCGCACACGTTGTAAGTACCAACTTTGCCATCTTCGGACTCGGCTTTATTGGCTTCTTCTTTATTGGCTTCCCGCTCGCTTTTGGCGGCTTTTCTTACTCCGCATTCGGCATGGATGCACCAGTTGGAAGCGCATTGCTGGGCAGTGGCAACTGGGTCTTTTTGTGGAAGGGTGGTTGGGCAATGTCTGGCGGAGGAATCACGCCAGCAGTACTTGGCTTCTTCCTTTACATGGTGGCCTTCATGGACACCGTTGCAACCATCCCAACAGGCTCTATGGCTGAGCGTTGGAAATGGAACTCGTTTGTTGTGTGGGGCCTCTTCTGCGGCGCTGTGTACTACCCACTCTTTGCAGCATGGACATGGGGCGGCGGTTTCCTTGCCAAAACATGGGACACCATGTCACTTGGTGCGGGTTATGTCGACTTCGCGGGTTCCGGTGTTGTTCACGCAGTAGGTGGTGTTGCTGCTCTTGCTGGTGCAATTGTTCTTGGTCCACGCATTGGAAAATTTGGTGCCGATGGAAAGCCTCGCGCAATTCCTGGCCACCACATCCCAATGGCAATGCTCGGAACATTCATCTTATTGTTCGGCTGGTTCGGCTTTAACGCTGCATCGACATTTGCATCAACCGATGTTCAGTTCGCAACTGTCGCAGCCAACACTGCAATCGCTGGAGCTTTCGGTGGAATCATCGCGATGTTCTGGATCACCAAGCGCACTGGCAAACCAGACCCAGGCATGATGGTGAACGGCATGCTCGCCGGCCTTGTAGCAATCACTGCACCGTGTGCTTTCGTTGCTCCATGGGCCGCAGCTGTTATTGGTTCCATCGCAGCGGTCTTAGCAATTGAGTCGGTGTTCTTCGTAGAGCGCAAACTCAAGATTGATGATCCGGTGGGCGCAATTTCAGTACACGGTGTTTGCGGCATCTTCGGTGTACTTGCAGTAGGTATCTTCTCGAACGGCAGCTACGGCGCTGGCTGGAATGGTTCGCCTTCTGAAGGCATCAAAGGCATCATCAAGGGCGACTGGGGTCAGTTGGGCGCACAAGCCCTATCAGCTGGCATCATCGTGACCGTCATCTTTGGAATTGCCTTCGCATTCTTCAAGATTCAAAATGCACTCACTAAGGGCGGCATTCGCTCGAAGGAAGAAGACGAAATTATGGGTCTCGATCTCCCCGAAATGGGAGTTGCTGCATACCCAGAGTTCAGCCTTCAGCGCTAATTCACGAAGTCAATAAAGAAAAACCCCACCGTTCGCGGTGGGGTTTTTTCCTTTCACAAGCACGAAACACTCCTGTAACAGTTCCTGCATAGTTTTTATACCTATGACATTTGATAGTGGTGCAACAGCTTGGGTTCTTGTTTCAGCGGCATTGGTGCTCTTTATGACACCTGGTCTTGCCTTCTTTTATGGAGGCATGGTTCGTTCAAAAAACGTTCTCGGCATGCTCATGCAAAATGTTTTCGCCATGGGTCTCATCACTATTTTGTGGGCAGCCGTTGGCTTTAGTCTCGCTTTCGGCGGTAGCGGAAAGTATTTTGGAAATTTTGATTTTTTCTTTTTGAAAGACGTCGCAAATATTCCTGCACTTCCGGGCTACGTGGGTGACTTTGCTCTCATCATTCCTCCACTTGCTTTTGTTGCATATCAAATGATGTTCGCCATCATCACCCCAGCGCTGATCACCGGCGCAACTGCCGATCGCATGAAGTTCAGTGCCTATTGCGTACTCATTGGCGTGTGGGCTGTGGTTGTCTACCCCACCGTTGCGCATTGGGTTTTTAGCCCCAATGGTTGGTTGTTTCAAAAAGGTGCACTCGATTTTGCCGGCGGAGCAGTTGTGCACATCAACGCGGGTGCAGCTGCACTTGCTGTTGTATTAGTTCTGGGCAAGCGCCGTGGTTGGCCGCGTGAAGCAATGCCACCACACAACTTGCCATTCACTGTTTTGGGAACAGGCATTTTGTGGTTTGGTTGGTTTGGTTTCAACGCCGGATCAGCACTTGCAGCAAACGGCCTTGCCGCACAGGCCCTCATCAACACGCAACTTGCAGCAGCAAGTGGAATGATTGCCTGGCTCATCATTGAAAAAATCAAAGCAGGACACGCCACCACTCTTGGTGCCGCATCTGGAGCAGTCGCAGGTTTAGTTGCCATCACTCCATGTGCCGGCTTTGTTGGAGGTGCAGCACCAATTGCCATTGGTGCCATCACCGGATTTGTGTGCTACTTGTGCCTCACACTCAAAACCAAGTTTGGTTTCGACGACAGCCTCGATGTCATTGCGGTTCACCTCGTTGGTGGACTTGCGGGTTCGCTGCTTCTTGGTCTTTTTGCCGACACGGCAATTAACAGCCTCGGAGCCGACGGCCTCTTCTTCGGTGGCGGAACCAGCCTTCTTGGCAAGCAGGCCCTCGCCTCTGTGGCAACCTTCGCATTTTCCTTCATCGTCACGTACGTGGTAGCGAAGGTTCTCGATGCCACCATTGGTATTCGAGTGACTCCTGAAAACGAGCTCATTGGGCTCGACCAAAGCCAGCACGCAGAGACCGCCTACCAGGCATAAGATTAAGACATGAAGCTCATCACCGCTGTCGTCAAACCCTTCAAACTCGACGACGTCAAAGAGGCCCTGAAAGGGGCAGGCGTCCAAGGAATCACTGTGAGCGAAGTTCGTGGCTTTGGGCGCCAGGGTGGCCATACCGAGACCTATCGCGGGGCCGAATACAACATCGATTTCGTGCCAAAAGTGCGCATGGAGATGGTTGTTCACGATGATGACGTGGAAAAGACCATTACAGCCCTGCGCGCCGCGGCCTCCACAGGCAAAATTGGCGATGGCAAAATCTGGGTCACCAATGCAGAACGAATCATTCGTATTCGCACAGGAGAAGAAGGTAGCGACGCTCTGTAGGTAGTGTCGTAGCCATGACTACGACAGAATCTGCACCCGCAACTACCACCCGCTGGACAGCCCAGTGGAAAGAACTTTACGAGGAGGTCATTACCACTGGCCTCTGCACCGGCTGTGCAGGTTGTGTTGTTACTTGCCCACACGATGTCATTGGGTATGAGCACGAGGAAGGCAAGTACAAGCCCTTCCATATTGAAGAAGAACTCGGCCTCGACAATTGCACACATGGCGAAAAAGGTTGCACCACTTGCACACGTGCATGCCCACGCTTTCGCCAGTGGGAAGAATCTGCCGACATGCACCTCTTCGGTCGCGTTCGCGAACCAAATGAAATGTCGGGTATCTGGCGCCAACTTCTTCTCACCCGCGCTTCCGATAAAACACAACACGACCGTGGTCAAGATGGGGGCTTTGTTACAGCCATGCTTACTTGGCTTTTGAAGAATGACTACATCGAAGGTGCAATGGTCAGCGGTGTTGAACCCGACGACGCATGGAAAGCAAAACCAGTACTTGTGCGCACGCCCGATGAAGTGCTTGCTACAGCTGGTAGCCGGTATACCTATTGCGCAAATCCGCTTGCATTGAAAGAAGCCAAAGAACTTGGTTTAACCAAGCTCGCCCTTGTTGGCATGGGCTGCCAAACATCTGCTCCCCCCGTAATGTGGGACCGCAAAGCAGGAAAAGTCGGTAAGCCTTTCGTTTTCAACATTGGTCTTTTGTGCTCAAAAACATTTGACGATGCCATCTTCCCTGAGCTCTTTGAAGCAAAGTACGGCCTGAAAAAAGCCGACATGGTGAAAATGAATATCAAAGGTGCATTTCAAATTTGGATGAGGGTTTGCATTTGCATTTTTTTTTTAATTCAGC
>JBAXNF010000014.1:0-21255 GCA_037133935.1 bacterium | reverse complement strand
GGGAAGAACAATCGCGTTGCCCATGAATGCATTCTTGATCTCAGGCCGCTCACGAAGTCAACTGGTGTCACCGTTGACGACGTTTCTAAGCGTCTCATGGACTTGGGCTTTCATGCTCCCACAATTAGTTTTCCTGTTGCCGGAACACTCATGGTGGAACCAACGGAAAGCGAATCGCTCAGGGAGATCGATCGATTCTGCGATGCGATGTTGCTCGTTAGACAAGAGATTCGAGATATTGAGAACGATCTCATTGGCATTGACGAGTCGCCTTTGCGTTTTGCGCCACACACCGTTGTCGACGTCTCAGGCGAGTGGACACGGAAATACAGTCGTAGTACTGCTCTCTACCCCAGCGTGACCGGTCTCGCCCGTAGTTACTTCCCGCCAGTTTCTCGCATTGACGCGGCGTCTGGTGATCGCAATCTCGTCTGCAGTTGTGCACCGTTAGAGCAATACGCTGAAACTCACTATCAGTCATCTTAAAGAAAGGCCGAGAAATGGAAAACGAAGATCTTGCGGCACTACTTGGTTCCGCGCAACAAGTGCTTCAACTTCTGGTGTCAGCCATGGAAGGCGCAGTTGAGACCATGCAAAACATCAACAGTGCTGCAGTTCGTATTAACTCGCTACTCGATGAGATCGAAGAGCCGCTTCGCGCTGTTATTCCTTTTCTTGCACAAACAGCTAAATAGTTTTTTTGTAGAACGGGTACGGCACAACACGACCGACTAGGTCAGTTCCACGCACATCAATGATGATCTCATCGCCTATTTCTGTGCCAGGTTCTACAAATCCGAGCGCTATTCCGTGCTCAAGCATTGGCGAGAAATTCCCGCTTGTTACCGAACCGATGACGGTTCCATCTTTCAAAATGGAACTGCCCTCGCGTGGCGGACGCCGCCCCTGGGTAGATAGCCCAACAAGTTTCTTCGTTACACCCGACTCTTTTTCACGCAACACTGCTTCTTTGCCCTGAAATTGGTCTTTCTTCCAACCGAGAACCCACCCTAGGTTGGCTTGCAATGAAGTGATCCCCACACCGAGTTCATGACCATGTAAAGGAAGACCGGCTTCTAAGCGAAGTGTGTCGCGAGCCCCAAGTCCGGCCGCAAGAGCGCCGTTGTTCATGAGTTGTTGCCATAGTTCCGTGGCAGCAGAAACTGGAATAGCAATTTCAAGCCCATCTTCGCCTGTGTAACCAGTACCGGCAACAACGCAAATACATCCCATCATCTCGATGACCTGCACATGGTTACGCGCTACTTCACTTGCTTCTAGCGAAATAGCGCTCATTGATTGACGGGCCTGTGGCCCCTGCAAGGCGATTACACAACGTGTCTGAGTGGTGTCGACGCCTCCCAAGTATTGAACTACGCGCTCCGTGTTAGATGCATTGGGCATGACATCAAAAACATTTTCTGAAACCCACCACACAATGATGTCGTCAAGCACATCGGCGCTTATTGGGTCAAGCAGATGCGTGTATTGAGTTCTGCCCGGGGCAATCTTTCGTAGATCGTTAGACAAAACTTTTTGCAACGAATCAAATGCTTGAGGACCTTCAACGCGAACGGTGCCCAAGTGGGAAACATCGAATACGACCACAGAATTCCGGCACGCAAGATGCTCTGCAATAGTTCCAGTTGGGTACGAAATGGGCATCTCCCATCCCCCAAATTCAACCAGTTTTGCTCCGAGGGTACGATGCGCTGCGTTCAGTGCAGTAGTGCGCACGCTTCGACGGACTTCTAGAGTCCAACTACGCGTGTAGCAACAGGACTCACAACGTCGTCAATTACTTGCCAACCCATCGATTTAATTTCTGCGTCGATTGAATCTTTGACACCAGACAGAGGAAGCACATTTAACACACCCTGTCCGTTACGCAATACGTCAATGAGGTTTTCTCCATCACAAAAGACGACAGAAGAACCGCTAATAACGACATGGGCTGAAGCGACATCGGTATTTAAATTGTTGCGCATGTACCGGAACACTTCGCGAACGGATTCCAGCTTGATACCGGCATCTAAAAGATTTTTAATAACTTTGAGTTCAAGAAGATCGCCGTAGGAGTATTCACGACGTGTTCCACTTCCTGTTGCTGCAGTGAGGGAAGGTATGACCAAGTTTGTGCGTGCCCAGTAGTCGAGCTGACGGTATGAGATGCCCACGATGTGAGCTGCCTTAGTACCGCTGAAGCCTGCCATAGGTCTCTAGCCTACGATCTCACGCAGGGTGCAACAACAGTCAGTCGAAGAAGTCCTCAGGACTCACATTCTCTATGAAGTCTTTGAATTCATCAATGATTTCATTTTCATTGTCTTGCTCGACAGCCACGTCTTGACCAACGATCTTTCCTACTAATTCAAGTAATTCGTCAGAGACGTAGATGGGGCAATTAACCCGCAAAGCCAACGCAACGGCGTCTGAAGGCCGTGCTGACACTGGTTCCACTTCCCGACGCGACACGAAATGGATTTCGGCGTAATACGTTTCGTTTTTTACTTCAGTGATAACGACCTTCTCAATCTCACTGCCAAAATTCTCGACAATGGCTATGCACAGGTCATGAGTGAGCGGTCGTGGTGGCTCAATTCCTTCTAAAGCAGCATGTATGGCCGAAGCTTCAGGGCCACCAATGTACAAAGTCATTACACGATGAGGCTCAATTTGCTCACGCAAGACAAGTACTGGTGCATTAGTGGGCATTTCAATGCGTACTCCCACAACATCAAGTTCTTGCATGGATATAGATTACCCGAGCCCTGACGGGTCTGCCTAACGCGGATCTATAAATTGCTGAATGGCTTGACGCACCAAGACCTGGCGCAGATTTCCCGCATTCGTTACTAAAGCATCGAGAATTTCGAGCGATTGCTCTCGGGCGGCCGGATTCCTCTGACGCAGCAACGGCATGAGGCGTTGCTCAAATAGTGTTGCCTCTTTTTCAGCTGCAAGGCGCCACGACTTCAAATGCCTAATTTCAATGCCGAGATCGAGAAATGATTTGGCGATAGTTGCCACTTCACGAGCATTTCCTTCGTAAAAACTCTCTCCGCCTACTGGTTTCGACACCAAAAGCCCGAATTGCTCTAATGCATCTATATCGCTCGCCAACAAACCCGAGAACTCCATGAGTGATTCTCGAGAAATGGGTCCAATGGCATCGTGCAACGACGCTTTAACTGTTGGCTCTGCAACACGCAAAGAGGGACGCCGCGATGTTGGGTGAGCCCGTTCACTTTGCGCAACTACCTCTGGGTCGACGATAACGAAATCACCCGTCTCGTCGATATCACCAGAAGGCACGCGAGATACATTTCCATTGTCTACTGCAGTCAACACCCGTACACGCGGTAGATCTTGACTCACATCGGTCACGCTTGATTCACGCAGCGACCGAGGAAGTTGACTGACTGGGTTTGTGGGGTCACGAGGCACGGCACCCGACTCATCCAGACGATCACGAATTACTCTCAGTGGAAGATAATTTGTTTCTTGCTCACGCAAAATATATTTCAGGCGATCTACTTCCGAGTCAGAAAACTTCCGATAGCCAGAGGCAGTCCGTTCAGGCTCAATGAGACCTTGGCTTTCCAGAAAACGAATTTTCGAAATAGTGACGTTGGGAAACTCTTCAAGGAGTAGACCGAGCACTTCACCAATACTTTTATATTTTCGCTCAGGCATTATCGACAGTCCTATCAAAAAATACGAGGCGGAATTTACCAATTTGCAATTCGTCTCCATGCGCGAGCGCAACTTCGTCTACACGCTGTTGATTGACATATGTTCCGTTGAGAGAACCGACATCGCGCACCTTGTACTTACCTTCAAGGAAAATGACCTGGGCATGACGACGCGAAACCGTAATATCGTCGAGAGGAATATCTGATTGTGGGTGACGCCCGATATTTGTTGCACCCGCAATAAGAGCAAATCGATCTCCGTATTGCTCTCCGGTTCGAGATACCAGCACTGCCCCGCCAACGGGCACCTCTGCTGTGTGGAAAACGATGTCATCGCTATGCGAAGAAGATTCTTGTAGAGCATCTACACGTGTCAAAGTGATTGTTCGATCGGAAGTGCTATCGAGCACTGCACCACACACCGAGCAAAATGCCGCTTTGGGCGGATTGCGGTGTGAGCACCGGTTGCAGTACACGTATGCCATTGCTAACCGCCAATAAGACTTTGATAGGCAGAGCTCGTTAACAACTGTTCAAATTGAGCGGGGTCAGAAAGTTCAATTTCGCAGATCCATCCGTCTCCATATGGATCGGAATTCAACAACTCAGGACTCTGAACTAGCGCGTCGTTTACCTGAGAGACTTTCCCCGACAATGGTGCATAAATATCAGACACCGACTTCGTGCTCTCTACTTCCGAAAAGCTTTGACCCAATGCAACAACGGCCCCGACCGTGGGGATCTGCACGAAAACCACATCGCCCAGTGCATCTTGTGCGTAGTCGGTGATGCCAATGCGAATGCTATTTCCACTCAGCCTTGCCCATTCATGGTCGGCGCTATAGCGGAGATCTTCGGGGATGTTCATTGTCATATGGTACTTCTCCCCGCTCTACCGGCGCGGAGATGCTCTACAACCGCTGGCAAATAACGCCAAGCAGTGAGATAACTCAAAAAGAGGCCTGGAATAACGAGCAACCATCCGATGACGAGGAACAGGTCTTCCACTGCAATGCCACTGTGCGCAAGAGTGAGGGCCGGAACGGCAAACATCAATATGAAGGTTGCCCATTTGCCGAGATACGTCACAGAAAAGCGTTCCATACCAAATGCGGTGGCGACCACCATCAACAGACCAATTCCCGTCTCGCGGAATAAAATGAGCCCAGCAATTGCCCAGGGCACGGCGCCGTCAATACCAAGCGCCACGAGACCCACGATGAACAACACTCGGTCGACCGTTGGGTCCAATATGGCCCCTAGAGGTGATTCCTGGTTGAAACGCCGAGCGATATAGCCATCGATCCAATCGGTGGCTCCGAGTGCTCCAAGAATCAGAGCCGCGGCCAAGCGGGAGTCGCGCCCAAATAGGGCCCAAAGAAAGATTGGGAGACACAACAGGCGTACCAAGGAAATGAAGTTTGGAACGGTCAACACACTTTTCCTGCTGAAGAGCTCTGACATACCCCCGACACTAGACCGCTATTGTTACAAGATGACGGCAAATAAGAAAAATGCAAATGGCGAACACGCTGGGCAGGTTGTTGTAATTACCGGCGGAGCGTCGGGTTTAGGGGCACGCTTCGCTGAGTTGTTTGCACAGCGTGGGGCGCACATTGTCATCGGTGATATTGCCGAAGAGGCCGCCCACAAATTGTCTGCTTCAATGGGCGGCACCAGCATTAGATGCGACGTAACAAAATCAAATGATGTTGATGCTCTTGCTCAACACGCAGTTTCACATTTTGGAAAAATAGATGTTTTCATCAACAATGCAGGCATAGCGCCCATTCCCAATGAAGAACGTTTTGCCACAGCCGTCGCCAACCAAATGCTCCGCTTAGAAAACAATGTGGGTGCGACAACACCCCTCAATGTCATTACCGATATGTCAGATGAGGAATGGGACCACATGTTGAAGGTTCATCTGTATGGCACCTTCTACGGCTGTCGTGCGGCTGCGCGGTATATGACCCCACAACGCTCTGGAAGCATCATTAATATTTCCTCTGTCCTCGGGCTACGTCCAACAGCTCTGGCCCCCCACTACTCCACTGCCAAAGCGGCAATTATTGCATTGACTAAATCTCAGTCGCAAGAACTTGCACCCCTTGGAGTACGTGTGAACGCCGTTTGTCCTGGCTACATCGATACGCCGCTACTTGCCCCCATGAACGAACTCATGAAAGTTGCCATCGTTTCGCAAATCGGCATTGGTCGCCTAGGCACCGATGACGAAATTGCCGAAATGGTGTCCTTTATCGCATCTGCGAAGGCGTCGTACTGCACCGGGGAAATATTCAGCGTTACTGGTGGCTACTCCGGATGAGTTCAGTATTTAACCTGATTCTCCAAAGAAAAATACCGGGACATTTTGTTTTTGAAGAAGAGAATGTTTTTGCCATTATGACAATTAACCCCATCGCAAAAGGTCATGTCCTCGTCATACCTACGCAAGAAGTTGATGAGTGGACCAACGTCGATGAATCAACGCGCCAAGAGCTATTCACCGCGGCTCACCGCATTGCAGAAGCACAAAAGAAACTCTTTCCCTGCGAGCGAGTTGCCCTCATCATTGCTGGTTTCGAAGTGCCGCATTGCCATCTTCACCTCATCCCTGCTACCTCAATGCGAGATGTTTCCTTCAGCAACGCTGCAATAACGGTTGACCACGACGAGTTGGCAGAGTACGCCGCCGAAATTTCTCGCCTGCTTTAGTCGAACAAAGTTGGCAAGACCTGCGTGGGTACCGGGGCAATATTTTCTACTGAATTGTTACGCACCGCATTCACCCTGGTCGACACCTCTCGTATTTGCAACGGGTCACCCGCCCACGACTGCAGCAACTGAACTGACTCACCAATAGACCCGGAAAGCCAGGCATCAATGTTCGCCGTCTCCAAGATTGCTGGCATGCGATGATGAACACCAGAAAGACTCTCATTTGAGGCCACGGTGATGATGGCAACTTCTTTCATGGCTGTATCGCCAACTACACGGGTATGCCACAGCGCGCACATATTGATGAGGTTCATATCTTTTGCGGAAATAAAATAGGGAATCTTTTGCTGGGCGTGATGTGTAGTGAGCCATTCGAAATAGCCGTTTACCGCGACAACACATCGACCACCAATGATGAGGTCTTTGAACATAGGTTTTTCGGTGATTGTTTCTGCACGGGCATTAATTACAGGTGCACGACCTTCAAATTGCGACCGCCACAACGGCTGCATCCCCCAATGCAATTCTTCTAAAACAGAGTCATCTCCTTTGCGCCGTAACGAGAGCACTCGGCTACTGGGGGCTACATTGAAATTTGGAGTATCAGTGTTTGATAGTTCTTCAATATTGACGGAACCGAAGTGCTCAGAAATGTCTTGGGCAGAACTAGTAATGACTAATCGCCCGCACATAAGGCGAGTATAAACACGGCCTCTACGGCAGAATGTAATGGTGATATTCGATCTGCATGTCAACCAGTCACTTGTTCCTTTTGAAGAGCTATATGCCCTCGCTGAAGCAATCGACAACGGTCCGTTCCGAACACTGTGGGTACTCGACCACTTTGCCGCGCTTCAGGAAAACGTGGCTCACCCCATGCTCGACCCATTCGTGCTTCTGGGGGCCTTGGTCACCAAGACAAAAGCTCTTCAACTCGGCATATTGGTAGCTAACGTTGTCAATCGGCAACCAGCCGTTCTTGCTCAAGCATCTACATCGTTGCAGTTCATGAGCAATAGTCGCTTTACTCTGGGTCTCGGTGCTGGAGCATCTCCTACGTCACGCTTTGCCGAAGAGCACCATTCCCTCGGAATAGAACTACGAAAGAAGATGGCCGACCGACACGCCTACCTCGTGCACTCAGTAGAGACCATTCGATCCATTTGGCAGCGTGATGCAAACTCATCGCCTCTCATAGTCGCTCCCCCAACAGAACCGCACATCACCATCGGTGTAAATAGTTCAGAGCTAGCTGTGCTTGCTGCACAGTTGAACTGTTCCGTCAATATTCGATGGAACCATGAAAACCTTTCGAGCATCCTGAGCGCTTATCAAAAAGAGGCAAAGATTTGTGGAACTCAGGCAAATATCTCGGTATGGATGCCTTGGAGCTTAAAGCACACAGAAAATCAAGAAGCGATTACTCCGCTCGCAGAACTAGGCGTTGACCGAGTGATCTTTCTCACAACGCAGCAGCAGCACTTCAGCGAGTTGATGAACCTAGGAAACTTTTTGTTCCCATAACAACTCTTGTTTGAAGTTTGCTATTAATAAGTTTCAACACCTTCAAGAGTTGGGCACTCGTCATGCTGACGCATCCCGACGTGGGCTTTGTCTTACCCGATGCATAGTAAGAATGCGAATGTATAAATATTGCACCCCCATGGCCTAGAACGACAGGATTCATGTTGAAGTCAAGAACAATGCTGCGCCTGTAAGGGCCACCTGTGGCAATGCGATAAAGATCTTCGTCTCCTTTGATGCACTTACTTCCCTTCACCATGGTGTTATAAGTCTTTTGCGATTGACGCAAAACCCAGCAGTAGTTTTCGCGAATACGAATGTAGGGAAACCCGTTTTCCGGAATAGGCGCAATACCAAAAACTGACGGTATTCCATACGAGCCCATAGGCGTGGTGCCGTCGCCTTCGCGATGACGCTCGGAGAAGCCACTTCTTCCAATACGAACGGGAATGGAGCCGAATTGCTTGCGCCAACCCTCTTCACTTTTGATGTACACAGACAAAGTGGCAGAAGAGCTTTCTTTCGCTGTATTTTCCACAACGACAATCTGCTGCGCGTCACCAATAAGAGCCTTTTTTATATTAAGTACCTGATCGTTTTCGGCGTGGGCCGACACGGGGAACGAGGAAAAAAGTACAGCCACACAAATGATGAACTTTGTAAAGATTCTCAAGGTCGCGGTGCTGCCACTTTTGGATAAAAAGTTTCGATGTGCTTCGGCAGGCTATTTTTAACGAAAATCGATGTGTCGTCGGCCAACACTTCAGGCACACCCTGCTCTACGCCATCCAAAGTACGTTCCACCACTTGATGCGGCGACGTCTTTGGCATATCGACTCCGGCAGCCATATCGGTATCTATGAAAGCTGGGTGAACTGCGACGACAAGAGTTCCTTGACGAGCAAGTTCGAGTCGCAAACCATTTGTCATCGACCATGCTGCAGACTTTGACATTGCGTAAGTAGCAACTTCTTTCATAGTGAGCCACGACACTGCCGACAACACGTTCACTATGACGCCTCCACCGTTGGAGGCAAGTGCAGGCGCAAACGACTTCGACAAGTTGAAGGGTCCCCACACATTGGTTTCAAACTCTGCTTTAGCATTCTCTAAAGCATGATCGGCCATGATGCGACCACCAATAACAACACCAGCATTATTGATGAGCATGGTGATATCGCCACACTGTTCTACCGCCGCCGCAATGTCATTTGCATTGGTGACATCGAGCTTGATGGGTACGACGCCTGGTGTGGTGATTGTTTCAGGCTTACGCGCTGCGGCATACACCTTGGAAGCTCCACGATCGAGTAATTGACGAACATACTCTGCACCGAGACCACGGTTGGCCCCGGTTACCAGAACGACCGATCCTGCAATTTTCATGTGCGAAACCCTTCAATATGAAAAATTTGAATGTATGCGAGAAACAATTGTCGGGCTGGCGGGATTTGAACCCACGACCTCTTGTCCCCCAGACAAGCGCGCTAACCAAGCTGCGCTACAGCCCGTGTAACAAGTCTACGAGAAAAGGCTGATTACCCTCCAAGTGAGGTACAAAATGAGAGCCCCTAGGAGCATCTTGAAATGCCAGGGAGCCTTTGCTTCAGCCTCAGTCATTCCGGCAAGCTCACGTAAATTCAAGTTTTCGGCTGTGATTTTTCCATGCGCATTTGGCAACAAAGGTTTATCGCCACAGTCGGGGCAAGAACCTTCTGCAGTCATTGCAGTTGGGGTGAAATATTTTGCACATGGTTCACACCAAGGCATGACCTACTCCGCCCTACGCCTAACGCGCAACTTAATGGGCGTCGAACCAAACTTAAACGCCTCTCGAATAGAACGCTCGAGATAACGCAGATACGAACCTGGTAACTCTCGGTTCACAAACAAAGTAAAAGTTGGTGGGTCTGATGCACCTTGCAAGGCGTACAGCACGCGCGCACCGCCAGCAGCAGGATGCTTTTGCTGGGCATCAGACATCACACGGTTCACATCTCGTGTTGGCACACGTCGGTGATATTGCTCAATAGAGTCCTTTAATACTGGCAACAAACGATGCACGCCTTTGCCTGTCAACGCTGACACTCGTAAAATTGGTGCATCACCAATGAAGTACAACTTGCGCGCCATTTCAGCGGTCACTTGTTCACGGCGTTCCGTGTCGAGTATTTCCCATTTATTCAAAATGACGATGAGGGGGCAACCCGCTGCGTCGATACGTTCTGCCAGACGTTGATCTTGGCTTGTGACTCCTTCTGTGGAGTCAATAACAAGCAGCGCAATGTCGGACTCATCAACAGCACGCAAAGCACGCACGAGTGAGTAATACTCGGCTGAGTCATCGATTTTTGAACGACGGCGCATACCTGCAGTATCAACGAGAATGAGCTTGCCGTCGACCGTTTCAATTAAAGTGTCGATGGCATCACGTGTGGTTCCAGACATGTCGTGAACCACACTGCGCTCTTCACCAACAATTTTGTTGAACAATGTGCTCTTACCCACATTTGGTCGACCGACAATGGCCACACGTGGCACACCTTTCAGCGCAGGGTCAGATGGCTCTAAGTGTGAGTTGTCAACTTCCTCGAGTTCAGGTGCTTCTTGAGTGTCTAAACCAAGCTCAGAAATGATGACGTCAAGCAGGTCTCCTGACCTGCGCCCATGCAAAGCGGAGACTGGCCATGGCTCACCAAGACCCAAAGAGAGGAAATTCCAGCGATCGTTCTCACGGCGCTCGTTGTCTGATTTATTTGCGACTACAAGAACTGTTGCTCCTGATTTACGCAACCACATACCAATGCGCTCGTCATCATCGGTTGCGCCAACAGAGGCGTCGACGATAAAGAGAACAAGATTTGCTTCTTTCACCGCTTGCTCTACCTGGCGCGACACCTTTTCTTCAAGGTCACTTCCACCAGGCATCCAGCCTCCAGTATCAGTCACACAGAATTCACGACCTAGCCACGAGGCGTCGTGGGTGTTTCTATCGCGAGTGATTCCTGGACGGTCTTCAACAATGGCAACTTGCCCGCCTACGAAGCGATTGAACAGAGTACTTTTACCGACGTTTGGGCGACCAACGATGACAACATGGGGTTTCATTGCATTACCTTTTCCAAAAAATTACGTAGTGCATGACCATCGGTCGGCAGAACAACAACCGACGACGGAAGGTCCTCGAGTGTCATTCCGTCAAGAAAGCGACCTTCCGACAAGCACACATCGGGTAGAAGAAACACGCCACATTCGACATGAGACAACATGACTGAGCGAATATCTTCACCAACCATCAAACCCGAGACTGCAGTATTGCCCCCAAAATAGTTATTTACTACGGGCAAAACTGAAATTCGGTCTCCATAATCACTTACAAGTGCCGAAATAACACTTGCCGCATACGCACCAGTCAAAATACCAACCTTGCCAGAGGGAGAAGTGACCGAGGGCGCACGCCGAGTGAGCTCAACTGGCTGGCTATGAACGACACGTAAACCTGTATCGCCCGCAGGGTTTTGAATACTTGTGTCGCGAAGGGATCTGTATCCGCCAGGTGTTGCTCCATCAACCGATGCAAAGAATCCGCTTGTTTGCTGTGCGAGAGATTCCTCATCATTGATCTTTCGACCATGGAACTCTTCAATAAAACTTGACACAATTCCCACGCCGTCTTCATACATCGGGTATCCGCCATAAGAATCCGCCTCAGGAAAAGTCATATTGCCGAGGAGATAGAACTCATCAGAAGGCCAAAACATTTTCTTACCAATAAGTTGCTCGGCAATCAACTGGTACTTCTCACATAGCGTTATAACGTCGGCTGCCTCTTCAGAGGTGTGAACGCGAAGTTCTGCTTCCGGATTGAATTGACTGAGGCCCAGGGGAACAATAGCTACAGCTTCAAGAAGCGGAAACTGATCGAGAACATCGATCAGTGTGCGTTCGAGGTCTTCACCATTGTTGTGGTCGGGGCACACCACAATTTGCCCGCGAACCGCTATTCCATTTTCAAGCAAGACCTTTAGCCATCGCAGGCTGACTGCCCCCCGCTCGTTGCGCAACATATCTGCGCGCTTCCACGGATCGCTCACATGAATGCTCACGTGTAGCGGTGACAATTTTTGATCTATTACTCGCTCGAGGTCTGCTTCAGTAAAACGTGTCAGGGTTGTGAAGTTACCGAACAGAAAGCTGAGTCGATAATCGTCATCTTTTAAGTAGAGGCTCTTACGCAGGTTCTTAGGTAACTGATAAATAAAACAGAAAGAACAATGGTTGTCGCATGTTTGCACCCTGTCGAATACAGCGCTGGAAATTTCTACCCCTAGCTGTTCGCCAGCCCGCTTTTCAATATCAAACTCAAAATGCATTCCATCTCGATCAATATCGAGGGAAATTGTTGCTTCATCGACAGCGTGGTGCCATTCAATAATGTCGCGCACTACTTGCCCATTGACGCTCTGAACCACATCGCCCACGAGTACGCCTGCCTGTTGGGCAGGAGAACCTTGGTGAACAGCCACAATACGGGCGGTGAGTTCGGTGGAAACAGACACATAGAGAGGCTACTTGCGCCTCAGCGAACTAATGTGTAACGCATATGGACACCACTCCACAAGAAGTACAAGGCGCCGGCGCCTCTGATTCGCGAGTGGAGCGCGTGCTGCTCGCTGCTCCACGCGGTTTTTGTGCCGGAGTCGAAATGGCAATTAAGGCTCTTTCTTGGATGGTGCGTACATTTCCTGCTCCTGTGTACTGCTATCACGAAATTGTTCATAACCAGCTTGTTGTTGAACGCTTCACGGACCTAGGGGTCATTTTCGTCGACGATATTTCAGAAGTGCCAAACGGAATGCCCATTATGTTGTCTGCCCATGGGTCGGCTCCAGAGGTCGTACAAGAAGCCCGACGACGAGGAAGCTATGTTGTCGACTCTGTGTGTCCGCTTGTTACAAAGGTGCACCACGAAGTAAAAGTGCGCTCGGCCAAGGGCTACCACATTGTGTATGTGGGTCACGAAGGTCACGAAGAGGCTGTAGGAACTATGGCAGTTGCTCCCCAATCTATTTCGCGGGTGGAAACCGTTGCCGATGTCATGGCCCTTCAAGACTTCGACCAGCCCTTAGCCCTCCTCGCACAGACCACTCTTTCGCATCGCGATTGGGAGGGAGTTGCTCTAGCAGTGCGCAACCGATTTGCCGATGTTTGGTCTCCTGGCCGCAGCGACCTCTGTTTCGCAACAACGAACCGTCAGAGCGCGCTCATGCAAATGGCCGAGCGTTGCGACAGCATTATTGTCATTGGTTCGTCAAACTCATCGAATACTCGTGCTCTCGAACGCCTAGCCATTGATTCAGGTTGTAAACGAGTCCTTCGCATCAATAGTGCGAGCGAACTTCCACACGATTTGTTTGGTCAGGTAGGTGTGACAGCCGGAGCATCTGCGCCAGAAGAACTTGTGGAGGAAGTACTGCAATTCCTGCGTCCCACAAATGGTATTGAGGAAGTACGGGTCACAGAGGAAGATGAGTATTTCCCTCCACCTCGCAACATCCGCGAGTTGCAGTCGAGCACCTTAACTGCCTGCTACACGATGCTCGGAGTACCCAATGCGCAACGGCGCAACATTGACGATAGGAAAACAGCTGCAAGCAATGTTCTCGATGCATTAAGACAACAAGACGGCACGCCACCCCATGATTAGCCCTACCCTCGATTCCCTGCGAATTTTTCTTCACCTGTTGGCTGCCGCAGTATGGGTTGGGGGGCAAATTGTTATTGGCGGGCTCGTACCCAAACTCAGAAAATCGCACCCTGAAGCGTTGGCCACCACCGCACAAGGTTTTGCACGCGTTGCATGGCCTGCATTTGCAGTGCTCGTAGTTACTGGGTTCTGGAATATTTTCGACACCGATATCACTGCGCTCGATACTTCGTACCAAGTGACACTTGGAGTTAAAATTATCCTCGTTGCCGTAGGAGCCACTGCCACAGTGGCTCACAGCGCCTCACCCGATAAGAGAGTAAAAGCAATTGGCGGAGCCGTAGGGCTCCTGAGTTCACTCGTTATTTTTTACTTAGGAATTTTGTTGTCGAGCGCTGTTTAGTTGCGCGGAACTTTGCTCCAAGCAATATCGCGATCAACTCGCACATCACCAGGCAGGCCAAGAACACGCTCACCGAGAATGTTCTTCATGACCTCGGTGGTGCCGCCTTCAATTGAGTTAGCACGGCTGCGCAAGAAAGCCTTTTGCATGTACTCGAAACCCATCGCCGTTTCGGGGCGAACCATTTCGTACGAGCCGTACAACATTCCATCGGCACCCATTAGTTGAATGCAGAACTCATAAACATCTTTGTTGAGGTTTGCGCTTTCCATTTTTCCGATGGAACCTTCTGGCCCTGGCACGCCAACCTTGCGCATTTGACCAGCTCGAATGTTGGTGAGGCGCAATACTTCTGCTCGCGACCACAACTTCATCAGCTCATCGCGTGTTGCTGTATCTTTGCGATCGATTGGCAATTCATTCCATAATTTCACGGCACCTGAAATGACACCCGTTCCGCGCGGCGGAACTGCCCCACCGATAGATACGCGCTCGTTCATCAACGTGGTGAGACTTACTCTCCAGCCATCGCCAGCCCCGCCCAGTATTTCAGAATGCGGAATACGCACATCGGTGAAGTACACCTCATTGAATTCTGCCTCACCGGTCATTTGACGCAAAGGTCGCACCTCGACTCCGGGGGCTTGCATATCGACAACTAAAGCTGTGAGACCTGCATGCTTCACAGCCTCTGCATCGGTACGAACAACGAGCAAACCGAAACGTGAAAGGTGCGCAAGTGTTGTCCACACCTTTTGGCCATTAACGATCCACTCTTCACCATCTCGCACACCCTTGGCAGACAGACCGGCAAAGTCGGAACCTGAACCAGGCTCAGAAAAGAGCTGGCACCACACTTCTTCGCCTGTGAACAGTGGGCGGAGGTACCTCTTCTTTTGTTCTTCACTGCCCCACTCAACAACAGTGGGGCCGCACATGCCGTAACCAATGGGGTTGCGGTAATACGGATTAGGAGCGCCGGCTTGCCCAGTGCGTTCATTCACAATTTTCTGATAGCGCGGCGACAGCCCGAGACCGCCATGACCAACGGGGAACTGCACCCAAGCGAGACCAAGATCGAACTGCGCGCCCAAAAAGGTCAACGCATCGGTAGAACTTGGTGGGAATTCACTGAGTAATTGCTCGACAAGCTGAGTGACGAGGAGTTCTTCGGAGACTAATGCTGTGCTGGTCATGCCAATAAGTTACCGCACGGTCAGGGCCGCTGCTAAACGAAGCCGCGAATAGAGAATCGGCTACTTTGGGAGAATGTTCCCAGGAGATTTTGCCCAATCAACCCCCAATAAACCTGCCTACATCATGGCCTCTACAGGTGAAGTAGTCACCTACAAGGAACTCGATGATGCCGCAAACCGGTTAGCGAACCTCCTACGTGCGAGTGGTTTTGAAGTCGGAGACCACATCGCCATTTGTATGGAGAACCACCCACGCTTCTTCGAGGTCATCTGGGGCTGCCACTACGCAGGGCTCATTTACACTGCATGTTCGAGCAGGCTCACCAGCGATGAGCTCTCGTACATTGTGAATGACTGCGGCGCAAAGGGCTACATCACGTCTAAGTACAAATCAGATCAAGCCGCAGAAATTATCAACGGCATTCCCAATGCTGCGCTGCGCCTGATGCTCGACGGAACAATTCCAGGATTCGACTCGTATGAGACAGCTGTCCAAGAGCACAGCACCGAACCACTTTCAGAGCGCATCAGCGGAATGGACATGCTGTATTCAAGTGGTACTACAGGGCGCCCAAAGGGCGTGAAAGGTGTACTGCCGCGAACCGAACTCACTGCGCAAAATGGTGTGGCAAACCTTGCACAAATTCTTTTTGCCTGGACTCCAGATGCGGTGTACCTCTCGCCCGCGCCGCTGTACCACGCAGCACCACTTCGCTTCAACCTTGCAACGATGTTCTTGGGAGCTACGTCGGTCATCATGGAACATTTTGATGCCGAAGAGTATTTGCGTTACGTCGAGAAGTACCACATCACTCATAGCCAACTTGTTCCCACCATGTTTGTCAGAATGCTGAAGTTGCCTGCAGAAGCACGCCAGCGCTACAACCTCTCTTCTTTGCAAGTTGCAATACATGCTGCAGCTCCTTGCCCCATACAAGTGAAAAAGCAAATGATTGAGTGGTGGGGTCCCGTCATTCACGAGTACTACGCAGGTACTGAAGGAAATGGTTTTGTTTATTGCAGCTCAGAAATGTGGCTTGCCCACCCCGGCACCGTTGGCACCGCAATTCAAGGTGTCATACATATTTGCGACGAAGAAGGAAATGAACAGCCTCAAGGCGAGTCGGGAACAATCTTCTTTGAGAGTCAGACACAATTTGAGTATCACAATGACCCTGAGAAAACGAAGTCATCGCGCGACCCACAAGGCCGCGGTTGGTCTACTCTCGGCGATGTCGGCTACTTAGATGCAGACAACTTCTTGTTTCTCACCGACAGAAAAGCTTTCATGATCATTTCAGGTGGAGTAAATATTTACCCTCAGGAATCTGAAAACGTCCTCATTAACCACCCTTGCGTTGTAGACGTTGCGGTCTTTGGTGTACCCAACGATGAATTCGGCGAAGAAGTAAAAGCCGTTGTACAACCAGACGTCATGCCTGCGAATGCCGCCGAGGCAGAGGCTCTCGCCAAGGAACTCATCATTTTTTGCAAGAGCCAGTTAGCCGACTTGAAGTGCCCGCGTAGCGTCGATTTTCGATCCGAACTACCTCGCCACCCCACCGGGAAACTTTACAAAAAGCTTCTCAAAGATGAATACTGGCAAGCTGCTGGCCGGTCAATCTAGTGACCTCGCCACACCCATTTTTCTCATGGGGCGCCTCTCACGCCTTTGCGCACCGCGGTGGCGCCAGCGATGCCCCAGAAAATACGGTGTCTGCTTTCCAGATGGCAATCGACTTGGGTTATACATATCTCGAAACCGACGTGCACGCCACCAGCGATGGAGTTCTTCTCGCATTTCATGACGACAATTTGCAGCGCACCTGCAATCACCCTGGAAAAATCAGCGAGCTCACTTATGAGCAGATTCAGGAAGTGAAAGTTGAGGGAACTGAACACATCCCTACTCTCCAAGAGCTTTTCACGTTGTGGCCAGAAGCGCGTTGGAACATTGACTGCAAAAGCGACTCGGCACTTTCTCCACTTGTAGACGCACTCAAGACGAACAACGTTGCAGAACGTGTGTGTTTAGGTGCCTTCAGCGATCGTCGCCTGCGCCAGTTGCGGGAACAATTGGGACCGCAATACGCCACGTCGCTCGGACCAAAGGGTGTCGCTCGTCTTCTTCTCGCTGTAGCTGCAGGAAGGCCCTTGCGCTTTCCTCCAGGAATTCATGCCGCACAAATTCCCCCTAAGCAAGGCCCTATACCCCTGGGTTCCGAGAGGTTTATAGACATTGCTCATCGCAGTGGGCTTTCTGTTCATTATTGGACTATTGATGATCCAGTTCAAATGAATGAGCTTCTTGACAATGGCGCAGACGGCATCATGACCGACAAACCAGCAGTTCTAAAGGACGTTCTCATGAAACGGAATTCCTGGCGAAACAATAACTTTACGAAATAGAAACGCTTCCTGCAGGTAGGCGTACGCAGGGCTGGAATGGTTTTAGTAGAATCTTTCTCATGCGCGTCGATACCAACTTTTTCTGCACTGTGCCCATGCCAGATGCCGGTGACCCCAGCATCTCTCCCACAAGTCGTAGATACGACAACGACGCAGTAGTTGAATGTTATAAAAACCTTGTTGACTGGTCGAAGACTGCAGATGCACTGGGCTACGACACCATGTGGCTCACCGAACACCACTTTCAGTTTGAAGGTTATGAGGTGCTTCCGAATCTCATTTTGTTTGGCATGCATCTTGCCGGGCTGACAAAAGATCTGCGTCTAGGACAAATGTTTAATGTTGTTCCGCAGTGGCACCCTTTGCGATTGGCCGAAGACTTTGCCCTTGCCGACATCATCACCGGAGGCCGCATGGAAATTGGTGTCGGACGCGGCACAGTTCCTCGCGAGGCATGGAGCCTCGGAACAGTTGTTGCATCGGGCGACAACGCAATGTCTGCCGAACATGACCGCATTAACCGCGAGACTTTTGAAGAAGCGATGGAAGTCATCAAACTTGCATGGTACGAGGAACGGTTTTCCTACAGAGGCAAGCACTTCGTCTTCCCCGCCGACGGAATTCCAGACCGTGGCTCCATGGTGAACGATCTCACTTTGATACCCAAGCCGCAACGCATCGTCGATATTTACCAACCCGTCACTTCGCCAGAGACAATTGAATATGTTCCTCGGGCTGGACACAAGGCTGTGTACTGGCTCCAAAACGCTGAGAGCCAGAAACAAAAGTGGGATCGCTTTGCAGAGATTCGCGAAGAAATGGGCAACCCTGTTGCCCCAGGTGAAGATCGATGCCTTGTAATGAATATGCACGTGGGCAAAACACGTGAAGCTGCCATGCGACGCGGTCGGCCTGGACACGATGAATTTACTAAATTCCTGTCGCCTTACGGCCGATTCAGTTCGTACCGAAACCCCGATGGATCAAAAGTTCCTTTCGACTTCAACCCCACTGTTGAACAGTCAGTGGAGCAGAAAATTCAAATTGTCGGCTCCATCGATGACGCTGTTGACACACTGGGATATTGGCGAGACCTTCTCGATTTGAAGCATCTCTGTATTTTCTTTGACTTCCCCGGCTTAAGTCGCGAAGAGATGAACGAGCAGATGCACTTGGTTGCCGAAGAGGTAATGCCACAACTCGGAGAAAAGATGGATCGACGACCCACAACTACTCCAGGTCCATTGAAATAAGCTCTGCGCGCATGTCTAGCCAGATCATTCGTAATGCTCGCCTATCAAACGGGAGTTGTGTTGACGTATATCTGAAAGATGGCACTGTAGAAAAGACAGAAACACGTGATGCAACAGCCCTAATCAATGACGCTGACTTTGACGCCAAGGGCCAACTGCTACTCCCCGCCCTTGCCGAGCCACACGCACACCTCGACAAGGCATTCTTAGCTGAACGAATTCATAACCCAACTGGCGACCTCATGGGCGCCATTCACGCAGTTCACGAAAATGCGCACACGCTGACATTTGACGACATCGTTGAGCGAGCATCGCGTGCAATCAAGATCTATGTAAAAAATGGCGTCACACGAATACGAACCCACGCCGACACATTTGATGGTTCAACATTGCAGGTACGTGCCCTACGCCAAGTAGCCAATAACTTTCACGATATTTGCGATATTGAAATTTGTGCACTGATCCAATGGCCATTGACCGGAAAAAAAGGTGAGCCCAGTCGCATTCTTGCCGAACGCGCACGCGTCGATGGCGCTGACCTCATTGGGGGTTGCCCTCACCTCGACGACGACCCCACAGGCGCAAATAAGGTTTTTCTCTCGCTTGCAAAAGATCTCGACTGCAATTTGGATCTACACGTGGATGAGACTCTTAACGCTGAGATGCTTTCACTGCGCGATTTAGCCAAGCGCATCATTACTAAGGCTCCAAAATTCAGTGTTACTGCCTCACATTGTGTGAGTTTGGGCATGCAATCCAAAAAAGTGCAACGCCAAGTAGCTGAATTGGTAGCTGAGGCCAATATTGCAGTGGTGACCTTGCCTCAAACAAACTTGTACCTCCAGGGACGCCAATATCAATCTGCTATGCCACGAGCGCTCACAGCACTGTCGGCCCTTCGAGAGGCTGGGGTCACAGTGATGGCTGGAGGCGACAACCTGCAAGACCCTTTCAATCCCATGGGGCGCGCCGACCCTCTTGAAGCCGCTGCACTACTTGTTGCGGCCGGTCACTATTTCCCTGAAGATGCATATGCGGCTGTCAGTAGCAAGGTTCACGAATGCATAGCTAAAGAACCCCCTTTCCTGACAGAAGGGTCTCCCGCAAATTTCCTCCTCACGCCAGCAGCATCTATCAGAGAATTCATTGCATTCGCCAACCAGCCACGCGCGGTGTACCGCCGTGGAATAATGATTCACGACACACACGAAACATAAAATAAACATACAAGCCTTAAGCCGCGTCATTTTTTCCCGTAATGTGATGGCGTGGAGATACTGATGGAGACTCAGACTGTGACCCCCGATCAATCCACGAAGTCAACGCCAGCCTTGTCGTTCAATAGTGTGTCGAAAACCTTCCCAGACGGCACCCGAGCGCTCGACGATATTTCTTTCTCCATTGAACCCGGTGAGTTCGTCACCGTGGTTGGCCCCTCTGGGTGCGGAAAGTCAACGCTCCTGCGCATTGCTTCTCATCTTGAAGAGTGCTCGAGCGGTCATTACACAATCGACGAGTCGAGCATTGGATATGTCTTCCAAGATGCAACCCTCATGCCGTGGCGTACCGTTCAACGGAACGTAGAGCTCATTGCAGAACTTCACAAGATCGACAAGGAAACCCGCTCCCGTCTTGTTCAAGATGCAATATCGCTCGTCGGTCTATCAGGTTTTGAAGAGAAGTATCCGCGCCAGCTATCGGGTGGAATGAAAATGCGTGCTTCATTGGCACGCTCATTAGTTCTTAAGCCAAAGGTCTTTCTCTTCGACGAACCTTTTGGAGCGCTCGATGAAATCACGCGGGAACGTCTCAACGATGAGCTGCTTCGTCTCTTTCAACATGAGGGCTTTGCAGGTTTGTTCATTACTCATTCCATCTCTGAAGCCGTGTACATGTCCACTCGCGTCATGGTGATGTCTGCCAGGCCAGGACGCATCACTCACACATTCGATATTCCCTTCGCATTTCCCCGAACACACGATCTGCGATACGAACCCGAGTTTGCTCGAATATGTGGCGAGATTTCCCACGCATTGCGAGGTGAACAACAATGAGCACTTCTACAGAAACGCCAATTTCCAGCGAACTCAATCAAGAGAGCGTCGATCGTTTTCGATTCTCCGACTATTTTGGTCCCGCAGTTGTGTTCGGATTCTTCATTGCCGTTTGGTACCTACTTGCAAACGTCATCCTTCCGCAGCAAAAACGCTTTCTTCTTCCCAGTCCACACCGGGTACTCACCGAAGGATTTTTCGTTTGGCACTCTGGCACACGGCGCGGCCTGTACCCAATATTGATGTCTCTATGGGACAGCGCCAAGATCGCTCTTGTTGGGCTACTTCTCACC
>JBAXNF010000013.1:0-21297 GCA_037133935.1 bacterium | reverse complement strand
AGGCGAAAAGGAATGTTGAGTTCTTTGGCGCGTGCAGCAATGACCGACCATTGTTTTGATTGTGCTCCGCCATTTGTATGGACCTGCGGGAGAGCAATGACATTTGGTCCGGCTTGCGAAGATACCCAAAGAACGTCGTCGATGGTCCAACCGTTATTGCACAGAATGCCGCCAACACTTTGCGGGCATCCATCGGCGGAACCGTAATTCCAAAGTCTTTGGTCAGTCGTTGCAACAAAGCCGTCAACCCAAGCACGAGCCTGGCCAGAAGGGCCCCAGCCGGGCTCTAAGTCATTCGCACCAGAAATAATGATTCGCGTGTCAGATGCTGCTCGTGCAGCATCGACTAATTGTGCCCAAGCAATGCCACCAAAGTATCCATTGAAGGTGGTGGCACCTCCAGAGTTGCTGGTGCCCACTGTGAGTTCCCACGGACCTCGTGCACAACGCGCTAATCCACTTGCCCATGCTTGAACCACCTTGATGATGTCGGCATTCGAAATTGTGATGCCAAAGCCGTTGCCACCTGTAGCAACTTGCTTACCAAAGAAGAGACCAATAACGCCTTGCTTCACTTTCGTGGCTTGTTCACACGCTGCTGTTTCTGCACTGGGCAGAGTTGCTTCTGTGGGGTAAACATCTCGACCGCGCACATAGCTAGCAATGGGCGCGTTCCACAGATCGCTAGTTTTCTCAGGCGGGGTGGTGGGATACCAAACGGGGAGGGCTCTCGTTGGTGTCACAGGTAGAGCGCCAGAAGCATCTGCCGACACCGCACGAATGGGGAATACACGGCTTTTCATGAGGCGAGGAGCCTTGCCGCGTGAGCCAATGCTGAGTTGAAGGCGACACACCTTTGTTCCGATAACAGTGAGGATGGCTCCGTTGCGTACACAGCTACCAGTTGCTCTCCATGTTCGTATACCCGAGACATTGGTGGTGACGAGAGAAGCAAGTGGCTGTTGGGAGTTTGCGGCAAGGGTTGTTGCGTTCCATTTGAACGTGGTGGCAGCACTCGCACTGACTTGGCGAAGTGGAGCAATAACCGTGGCAGTCAGAACGCTGCAAAGAAAAAGACCGACAAGTTTTTTCACACGAACCCTTTCGCTTCAGGTGGGAGCTATATGGCGAGTTGCTTGAGTATCTCTGCGAATTGAGTATTTTGGTATAAATATCTACCTATTTTATGGAAAATTCACAGAGAAAACGTCCTTAAGGACTGGTATCGCATAACGTAGGGACATGAACGATGTTGCGCTTCTCAATGAACTTGAGCCCGAGGCAGAACGCCTCTTGAACAGGCATTTAGATTCCGATGAGCCGTGGTATCCACACGACATCGTTCCGTGGGATCGTGCTGCACGTTTGGCAAAAGAAGGCTTTAGTTACGCCGCAGATTCAATTCCAGAGGGAGTTCGTTCTGCATTGTTGGTGAACTTGCTCACGGAAGACAACCTTCCGTGGTACACGCGCACTATTTCGCGTATGTTTGGTGGCGACACCGCGTGGGGTGCTTGGGCACAACGCTGGACCGCCGAAGAGGGTCGTCACGCAATTGCGATGCGCGACTACATCACTGTGAGCGGGTTGCTTAACCCTTGTGAATTAGAAGATGGCCGCATGATTCAGGTCAGCAGTGCAATGGTTCCCGAGCCAGAGTCGGCGGCCGACGGCATGTGCTACGTGGCAGTGCAAGAACTCGCTACACGCATTTCACATCGCAATACCGGCACCATGTTGAACGACAAAGCAGGCTACGACGTCATGATGCGTCTCTCTGCAGATGAAAATCGTCATCATTTGTTCTATAGAGATTTGGTTACCAAGTTGTTTGAGACGCATCCGTCTATGGCAATGGAAGCCTTAACACGGCAAGTGAAGAACTTCTCGATGCCGGGTTTGGGTATTCCGGGTTTTGTGGGTCATGCCCGCGCAATTGCTAAAGCAGGCATATACGACTTGAGTATTCATCACGAGAAAATCATTGTGCCGCTACTGACGCGTCAGTGGGCAATTGAAAAAGTTGAAGGTCTTACAGCTGCAGCTGAGCAGGCGCGTATTTCTCTTGTCACGCACGTCGAGCGTGTAGGCAAGGCCGCAAAGCGCATGGCGGAACGCTCCGCAGAACGCGCCTCATTGCACACTGAAGAAAAAACGAACGACTAGTTAGGCCTGGGCAACCTGTGCCGTGAGTAGTTCAATAATTCCCTCGGGAACAAAGTTGTTCTCGGTGGTGGTACTTGCCTCAACTAGTTCCACCATGCGGTTCACCACTTCAATGGGGTCCATCTGATTCGTGGTCACCATTTGTCGCATTGTTTGGTGCAGTTCGGTTGCTGGTGCGTTCACGGATGCCTCGTTAAACCATTCCCACATTGAGTCGGCCATGCGGTCGTTGAAACCGGTGTTGTACGGGCCAGGGTTGAGAAGCGTGACGTCGATACCTTGAACAGCCATTTCGGCGCGCAGTGACTTGCCGAAGGCTTCCAGTGCGTGCTTGGTCATGGAGTACGGGCCAAATGCGGGGCCAGCGAGAACGCCGGCAATTGAAGACACGATGATGACGCGACCTTTTCCGCGTTTCACCATTTGGGGCAATACTGCTTGCGTGATTGCAATGGTGCCGAAAACGTTGACCTCAAAGAGAAAGCGAACGCGATCCATGGGTACATCGGCCATAGGGCCCGTTTGGCCTGCTCCGGCGTTATTGAGCAGAACATCAATATTCCAATTGTTGACTTTTTGGATATCGGAAGCGTTGGTGATGTCGAGTTTTTCCACTTGTAATTGTGGGGCCTCGGCACGAAGCGCAGCGGCTTGTGCCTCTGTCTCGGTAGTCGCAATGACATGGTGGCCGCGAGCACTCAGTGCCAAAGCGGCTCCTTTTCCAAAACCCGAACCTGCACCCGTGATGACAATAGTTAAAGACATAAAACCCCCTCGGGCGAAAGTGTAATGGGAATTTGTTATGGGCGAGAACAACAGACCATAATCTATGGAGTTAACAAAGGGGAAAGAATGTCTCAGCCAATGAATCGTAAAGTGGTGCTGAAGTCGCATCCACAGGGTGCTCTCAAAGAATCTGACTTTGAGATTGTGAACGAACAGATTGGCGACGTTGCTGCAGGTTCGGTCCTTGTTCGCGTTGACTTGCTCTCGATAGATGCGTTTATTCGTACCACTCTTGACGGAGGCGGTTTCCATACATCTGCCCAACTAGGCGGAGTTGTTCCTGCTCTAGGTGTGGGAATAGTGGTGGAAAGTGCTGACCCTGGGTTTTCTGTTGGCGACACTGTGACTGGTCCGTTCTGTTCGCAGAGCTACGCGCTAATGCCCTCTTTCATGTTGCGTAAGCTAGATACCTCAATTGCTCCGCCAAGTGCATTTCTTGGTGCGCTAGGAATGGCAACTGGGCTCACCTCGTATACGGGAATTGTTTACGTAGGTAAAGCAAAGCCTGGAGACACTGTGGTGATTTCTGGTGCGGCGGGTGCTGTGGGTTCAATCGCGGGCCAAGTTGCTCGTTTGTCGGGAGCCAGCACAGTGATTGGTATAGCGGGAGGCAAGCACAAGGTCGATTTCCTCGTCAACGAACTTGGGTACACCGCAGCAATTGACTACCGCAATGAGAATGTAGAAAAGCGTCTTGCAGAACTAGCGCCAAATGGTGTCGACCTCTTTTTCGACAATGTGGGCGGCGTTGTTCTCGATGCAGTACTCATGAATATCGCGGAAGAAGCCCGAGTAGTACTCTGTGGCGCTGTATCTCAATATGAAAATATGGCCGACGTACGTGGCCCGAAGAACTACCTCAAAATTCCCGAGCGCAATGCCAGCATGCTCGGATTCACGATCTTCCACTATGCCCATAAGCATGCAGAAGCTGAAGTACAGATGGGTAAATGGCTCAAGAGCGGCGAGTTGAAAGTGCGCGAACAAATTGAAGAGGGAATAGATAATTTCCCGGCAACTGTGCGCATGCTCCTCGACGGCGGGCACTACGGCAAGCTGATGTTGCGAGTTCATTAATACCCCATTTTCGACAATGAGAGATTCAGGCGAACTTAGGCGTACGTTACAGGTATGCATGAAAATCCACTTACTGATGTAACGGGTAAATGGGTAATCGCGGCGGTCACGCGTGATTACTGCGATGTCTGGCACGTATCTGACAGTCACGATCGCGAGGTGATGCATTTGCGCCGACCTGATGAAGGTGTTGAACATCATCACGTTCGTCAAGCACAAGAGCATCATGGGCATCGCAGCGACCAAGGAAGCACTGAGTATTATAAATATTTGTCGGCTGTTTTATCGAGCGCATCAGATGTCATGTTGGTCGGCCATGGGTCTGGCAAGTCGAGCATCGTTGAAGAATTCGCAGAATATTTCAGTAAGCATCGTCCGCAGGACTTCAAGTTAGTCACTGAAGTGCGTCATGTAAATCTTCCCGCATTCTCAGGAGGCGAACTCATTCAGATGGCTCATGAGTGGAAAAAAGAGCAGATCGAATTTGGCGCCTAAAGGAGCGAAACCTGAAGTGCGCGGCGCCGCTGAAATACTCGGTCGGCGGTTATACCAACAACGGCGAGAGGGCCTATGAAGAGTATGAGCTTCTCGATGAAGTTCACGTCGGAGGTTTGAAACGACATCACTAGTACAGCATCGACCCATACGGTCATGGCGGAGACATTAATTTTGCGAAGGCGCTCAACCTTGATGGTATGTGCGAACTCAATATTGCTCAGTGTGAGAACTGAGAGCAAGAGGGTCACTGAGATATTGACACTTGCCCCAGCATCGAGAAGCCAAAGAGTCGGAATGACCATGTTCCACGCCGCAGGGAAACCACGGAAATAATGATCGCTCGACTCAATATCATTTTGACTAAACCACAGAGCCGATGAACCAATAACGCAAGCAATGGCAATTTTGCCGAGGTTGCCATGGGTGACAACATCGAATTGCCACATAAATGCCGCGGGCACGATAACGCAGGTGACATAGTCGATTACTAAATCGAGAATGTAGCCATCAAAGCGGGGCACCTCAGAATCGGACAGCCATTTGCGGGCAATGGGGCCATCGATGCCGTCGATGATGAGCGCAACGATTAGCCAGACAACGGCACTTGTAGGTGCTTTGTCGAGAACCGCAACTAGGGCAGCCATGCCAGCCAATATGCCGGTCACGGTTAATGCGTGAATGGAAAGGTCGCCACGGGTTTCTGTCACCACGGCTGAGACTTTTTTACGCACTTCTCGACTGTACTGTGTCTTGCGAGATGGCTGGTATCGCACGACAAACAATTCTTGCACGGATGTGGGTGGCATTGGTCATGTTGTGGGCGGGCATGCGCATTTTGGCTGTTGAAATATGGCTAGTTGGGTACGGAATCAACATTTGGTGGTTTGCGGTCATTGAGTTGCTGTCGTCCATTCTTTACGGACTCAGCTCAGCTCGATTAGTCCGTGCCTTAACCATCCGTCATCGCAAAGACTCTGGGAAGTGGGGCGTTCTCACTCTAATTGGGTATGTGATGCCCGATACCTACCTACTGAGTGTGGGTAGGGCTATGCCGATTGCTACCTATGCAATAGTTATTTCATTGGCTGTTTTTTTCGCTGTTATCGCCCTCGTGCGTACGCGTTCCTCAGTCGTCAAAATCGTACGAACCTAGACAACTTGACGTCATGCAGGTTTGTATTGAGGCAAACGTTTCTCGGCAAATGCTTTCCATGTTTCAGTGGCATCTTCAGAGAATGTGGCCATGATCTGTTGGCGATTTTCAAGATCAATAGCGGCCTGCATGCCAGGAATTTCGAGAGCGCTCCACATGCCCTCTTTTGTTAAGGCAACGCCAATTGGTGAATTGAGCATAATTTCACGAGCTTTTGAAAATGCGCGTTCAAGTAATTGTTCTGGCTCAACTGTGTCCAAAATGAGCCCGATGCGCTCTGCTTCTTCTGCAAGGAAGATGCGACCCGTCAGCATGAGTTCTTGAGCGCGAGCGGCGCCAATGAGCCGCGGCAGTAGCCAGCTAGTGCCAATGTCACACGCAGAAAGACCAATGCGAATGAATGCTGCATTGAATTTAGCTGCGGTAGATGCAAGACGAATATCTGAGCCGAGTACGAGAGCAAAGCCACCGCCCGCAGCAGCCCCGTTAACGGCGGCAATTATTGGTTGCGGAATGGATCGCATATGAGGAATGAGCGACGCAATGTGTTTCTGTGTCGCGAACCCCGATTCCACTTTTCCTGTGTGTGGCATTCCGGGTGCAACGCCGTATCCGGTGAGATCGAGGCCGGCACAGAACCCCTTACCAGCGCCGGTCAGAACCACAACGCGAGTGTGTGGGTCTACAGAGATCTCATCGAGAGCATGGTGCAGTGCACTCACTAACTCAGTCGTCATCGCATTGAGTTTCTCGGGGCGATTCAGGGTGATGAGAGTGATGCCTTTTTCGGGATGTGAAATTTCTACAACGGCCATGACTCATCTTGTCATGTTGACGAGGTGACAAAACGAAATGTGAGATTGATGCGCGAAGAAGTGACCTTCTTGCTCCGTGCGATGCTGTGCTGCCAGCAGTGTTGTGACTGCCCGCTCATGAGAAGCAAAGAGCCGTGGGGCAGGACGACTGCAGCTTTTTCTTTGCTGATGCGATGACGAAAGTCGAACCGACGTTCTGCTCCGAAGGAGACTGAGGCGATGACTGGCTCGGGGCCATTGCAGGGCTCGTCATCGGAATGCCATCCCATTGCATCATTCCCATCTCGGTAGAGGTTCGCAAGCACGGAATTGAAAGGGTGGCCTGTTTCGTAAGTGATGGCCTCGCGGATACTTGTCAGGCGAGGGGTCCAGCTATGGGCAACTCTCTCTACACCGGAATAGACATAGTGAATGTCGTTGTCTGCAATCCATGCGGAACGACGAGGTTCAGGTACCTTTTTGCCGAAAAGAACAAGTTGGTGTTCTTCCCATGGCACTTCTTTGATGAGCGCATTGAAGTGATCCTGTGCGGTTGATGTATCAAAAAATTGGGGGAACAACTGTGCTCTGCCATCAAATGGCAGGACCTCTAAGGAATCGGCTGAGAATAACGATGTCACGCTGCAGATGAAACTTTCAACTTCTTCGGGCGAGGTCGCATTGTTGGTGCTGCGTCTTCATCGTGAATATTGAAATACGCATAGACCGCCCCAAGTGCTGTTACCACGACGGACCCTAGAAAAGCAGCGTGGTAACCAGACATCGCGGCTTCTGGTGCGCTGCTAGAAGCAGCAGCGTGGTTCACGCGTGAAATGAAAATGGTGGCGAAAATTGCTACCCCTAATGCGGCTGAAGTTTGACGTTGTGCGGAAAAAATAGATGATGCCCGGCCGGTATCGCGGGCTTCAATATTTGAATAGGTCGAAGCCTGAAGACCAACGAATGAGAATGATGCCCCGCACCCTCGAACAAACATGAGTGCACGAACGATCCATAGGCTTGTACCAAGGCCTAGGAATGCAAAAGGCAATGAAGCAAGCGATGCAACAACAAGGCCAAATGTAACGAGTCGCCGTGGCCCCACGGTGTGGTAAAGACGTCCGACAATTTGGCTCATGAGAATGACGCCACACGCCTGGGGCAGAGTGGTGAGACCCGACTCCAGCGCTGAGGCGCGAAATGGGCCCTGCAACATCTGGGGCATAAGAAAGAGAAATGCTGCAAAGCTTCCGTAGGCCATGGTGTTCGTGATGTTTGCGTTACGAAAAATGCGATCTTTGTATAGCCGCAAAGCGAGCATCGGTTCTTTGACCGTCAGTTCCACTTTGACCAACAGTGCAAAAAGAGCGAGCCCACCAAGGCCTGTAATGAGCACAGGGGTAGAGAACCATCCATGAGAAGGCCCTTGTGAGAGCGCATAAAGAATTCCGGCTAGACCAACACCCGATAGTGCAAAACCAGGGGCATCAAATTTTCCAGCCTGTGGTTCTTTGTGCTCTTTGAGAAACAGTGCTCCAAAAATAAAGCCGATCACTCCGATGGGCAAGTTGACATAGAAAATCCATCGCCATGACAAGTTGTCAACTATTGCGCCACCGATGATGGGTCCGAGTGCCGGTGCGACAACGGTGGGAACAATTAAAATGGTAGAAGCGCGAGCGCGCTCGGCGGGAGGGAATGAGCGGTACAGCATCGCTGTTCCGACAGGAACAAGCATGCCGCCACCAACACCTTGAAGAAGTCGGAAGAAGATGAGTTGGCCAAGACTTTGTGATTGCCCGCACAGAGCCGACGCAGCAGTGAAGAGAAATAATGCAAAGAGAAAAGTTTTCTTTGTGCCAATTTTGTCGCCTATCCAACCAGAAGCAGGAATCCATACTGCGAGGGCAAGGAGATAGCCGATGACGACCCATTCCATCGAAGATGCGCTGGCATGAAATTGTTTCTCGAGCGTAGGAATGGCCACATTCATGATGGTGGTGTCCATGATTTCTAGGAATAGCCCGAGCACAAAGGTGACTGCAACGATCCATTTGTATTCGAATTTGTCTTGAAGTGCGCTCATAGGCCCCCTTGGTCCACCACGCAGACTAGTGACTCAGTTGGCTTACTATGGCGACGGGGGTTCTTTCATGAGCAGTCAAATGGAAAATATTCACTACAACCCGTTCAGCGCTGAAGTTTTGGCAGATCCTGCTGGAGCGCATAAAGAATTACGGGAAAAATGCCCAGTGCATGCTTTTCGCGAGCATGAACCATTTTTCACTTCGTTGAGTCGGCATGAAGATGTTCTCGGAGCATTAAAGAATATTGATGTGTTCTCGTCGCAGTGGGGTCAAGGCCCTGGTCGTAAACCTTCTATTGCGCTTTTTAGTGACCCGCCGAATCACACCAAGTTTCGCAGGCTCGTAAATACTTCTTTTACTCCTCGTGCGGCAATGGTGCTCGAACCGATGATTACTGCATTAGTGGAAGAGCTTGTGAACACGATGAGTTCCCAGCCAGGCAACAAGGCAGATCTTCACGATCTGCTTGCGATGCCGCTTCCCGTCATTGTTATTGCTCGCATGCTTGGCGTGCCTGAAGATATGCGTGACACATTCAAAGAATGGAGTGACGCACAACTACAGGGCATGAATATGGTCGACCCAGAACGTGAAATTGCAGCGCGTCGTGCCATGAGCGAGTATCTCATTAACGAAGTAAATATGCGCCGAGACCTCATTGCTCAAGGTCTTGAGCTTCCAAATGACCTCATTTCAGAGTTAACACAGGCAGCGATGTCTCACGATGATCCACTCACCGATGCAGAAATGCTCTCAATGTTGGTGCAAATTCTGGTGGGGGGAAACGAAACAACTACTTCTCTCATCACTAACTTGGTGTGGCGACTTCTAGAAGATCGCAACAGGTGGAACGAAGTGGTGAATAACCCTGATCTCATCGATGTTGCTATTGAAGAGAGCCTGCGTTTTGACCCTCCGGTGTTGGGCTTGTATCGCACCACCACTTGCCCAGTGACAATGTCGGGAGCAGAAATTCCGAGCGACGAAAAGGTGATGGTGCTTTACGCATCGGCAAATCGCGACCCCGCCGCGTGGGAAGATCCCGATACCTTTCGCCTCGACCGCGACCTGAACCAATTGCGCAGACATTTGTCTTTCGGGTTTGGTTTGCACGTATGCCCAGGGGCGGCGCTTTCGCGTACGGAAACGCGTATTGCATTGCGAAAACTCATTGAACTATTTCCCACACTTGAATTAGACGGAGAACCCGAACGAATTGAAACTTTTTTGTTGTGGGGAAAACGTACGTTGCCTGTGAAGTGGTAACACCTATTGTGTGTGCTACCACTGCATGTCGGGTGAGTACACAGCATTTTGGTTACCCATTGCATTACCTGCATCGGCAATAAGCAACTGGCCGGTGAGCGACCTTGCGGCTGGAGAGCATAAAAACAAAATATGAGCGGCTGTTTCTTCTGGGCTTTGCAAGCGTTGAATAGGCGTATCGCGAATGATGGCCTTGGTGTACTCCACGACGTCGGCTGAAATATTGGCAACTTCTTTTTCACGGAACCCTTGAGTATCTACTGGTCCGGGAGCAAGAGCGTTAACAGTGACTCCGCGATGAGCGAGGTACAAGGCTGTTGTTTTGGTCATGTTCACTACGCCTGCGCGAGCGGCTCCAGAATGCAAGAACAGTGGTGCTCCACGGTCGCCCACTTGGTTGTGAACCACATTCACAATGGAGCCGTCGCCGCCGGCAATGAGGTCGGGTACAAACCGGCTGAGCATGTTCCAGGTGCCGTGCAAGTTGAGGTCAACCACGGCGCGGAAGCCACGGTCGGATATTTCTGACGGGCGCGCAGGGAATTGACCGCCTGCATTGTTGATGAGAAAATCGAGTTTGGTAAATGACGTCATCACCGTGTTGCGAAGTGATTCAACGCTCTCGGTATTGCGAATGTCGCATACCTGAGAAATGCATCGCACGCCGAGTGCTTCAATGTCTGCATGAGTCTTTGCCAAGTTGTCGGCGTCTCGTGCGGCTAAGGCAACATCGGCGCCCAATTGGGCAAAGCCGAGAGCAGTTGCGCGTCCGATGCCGCGGCCTCCTCCGGTCACGAGAACAGTACGGCCTGTGAACAGACCAGGGGCAAATGTTTCTGCTGCGGAGAGGGGGGTGCTTGTCATTCCAACGAGAGTAGCGAACTACCATCGTGTCTATGCGAGCGGTGATATGTAAAGAACTTGGTCCATTAGAAAATTTGTCACTTGAAGAGGTTCCGGCGCCCCCTCTGTTGAACGGAAATGTGCGTTTGCGAGTTCTGGCGAGCGGCGTGAACTATGTAGATGGGCTTCTCATACAGGGAAAGTATCAAATAAAGCCACCCACACCTTTTATTCCGGGCATGGAAGTAGTGGGTGAAGTGATTGAGTGTTCAGACGATGTTTCTGCGGAGTTTTTGGGTAAACGCGTTTTAGCCAACGTGGGCTTCGGGGGTTTTGCTACCGAGGCAGTAGTTCGTGCAGATCGAGTCATCAATATTCCCGACACGTTGTCGACGGGTCAGGCCGCAAGTTTTTTGCAGAGTTATCTCACTGGTTGGTTTGCTCTCACGCGACGAGCACATGTCAGTGTCGAGTCGAGTGCGAAAAAAGAACAATGGATGTTGGTGTTGGGCGCGGGAAGCGGGGTGGGTCTTGCCGCTGTCGACATTGGTACTGCTCTTGGTTTACGAGTCATTGCCGCAGCCTCGTCACAGGAAAAACGCGACCTTGCTCTTGCGCGGGGTGCAAGCGCAGTGGTCGACTCGTCGAGTGAAGACGTGAAAGAACGAGCGAAAGAAATTTCTGGCGGCGGAGTCGATGTTCTGTACGACCCTGTGGGTGGATCTCTTGGGGAAACCTGCTTGCGGGCGCTTGGCGAAGACGGCCAGTATCTGGTCATCGGATTTGTTGGTGGAATCCCTCAACTGCCGGCCAATCAGGTGCTCCTGCGCAATCGCAGAGTGGTTGGGGTCGATTGGGGGGCATGGGCGGGTCGTCACCCGCAAGAAAACGCCCAGTTGCTCGACGAGGTATTGACCAAAATCGCCACGAATGATTTATGCCCAGTGGAACCCCATGTGTATTCACTCAGCGAAGCGGCCACGGCCTTAAAAGATTTAGAAGAAAGGCGAGTGGCAGGCAAGGTGGTACTCGTTGCCGACGAAGTGAAATAGGTAGTCTGAACAAATGGCTACTCTTAAACCTTTCAAATTCGGCGCAAAAGCAAAGACCGCAGGCAGCGGTAAAGAATGGGCAGAAATTGCCAAGCAAGCAGAAGATCTAGGTTATGTCTCGTTGCAAATGGACGATCACTACACCAAGCAGTTTGCTCCGGTGCCTGCCCTCATGGCAGCCGCAGCGGCTACAAAAACTTTGCAGGTGGGAACACTGGTTGCAGGAAATGACTTCCGTAACCCAGTCGTGTTCGCCAAAGAAGCAGCAACAATCGACCTGTTGTCTGACGGTCGTTTCATGATGGGTTTGGGTGCTGGATGGATGAAAGAGGACTACACCATCACCGGTATTACTCAAGACGATGCCATGACGCGTATTGAGCGCCTTGAAGAAGCAATCACAGTGATGCGCGGTTTGTGGGGCGCAGGTCCTTTCTCGCACGAAGGACGCTTCTACAGTGTCTCTGAAATTGATGCAATGCCAAAGCCCATCTCGAATATCCCCATCACCGTTGGTGGTGGTGGACCCAAGTTGCTTGCCATGGCCGCTCGAAAAGCAGATGTCATTGGCATTAACCCAAAAATTGTTGGTCGATCCATTAACCCTCGTTCGATGGCTACAGCAGCAGCAGACGTCGTTGATGAAAAGATTGGTTATGTAAAAGCTGCAGCGGGCGACCGCTTCGACCAGTTGGAATTACAGTTGCAGGTTTTTGCAACAGTTGTGACCGACGATCCAATGTCGGTTGCAGAGAAAATGGCACCCATGTTTGGCTTGCCACCAGAAGTGGTCTTGCAGGCCCCATACTTCCAAATTGGAAGCGTGCAGCAAATTACCGACAACATCACGATGTTGCGCGAGCGCTGGGGCATCACTTACATCGCATTCCAGCAAGATGCAACGGCGGCAATGGCTCCCGTTGTTGCTGCGCTCGCTGGTAAATAGAACTCAACGCCAGAGTTGTGAACGCTGTGCAACCATCTGCTGTCGCATCGCGACTGCGAAACTGGGCCCAGTGAGAATTGCCGCAATTCAACACGATATTCAGTGGCTCGCCCGAGAAGCCAATTTCTTGCACCTTGAATCGCTTATTGCCTCTGCCGCGCAGGGTGGTGCTCGTCTTGTTGTGCTGAGTGAAATGTTTTCCACGGGTTTCGCCATGGGTGAAAAATGGGTGAACGAATTGCCAGAACCTTTTGATGGTCCGAGTTCACAGTTCTTGCAGCACATGGCGCAGAAGTTCGGCGTGTGGGTGGGCGGTACGTGTGCAGAATTACCCGAAACTAATGACGCACTACCAGGAAATACCTTTATTGTTTCCTCGCCAGATGGAGCTCTCACGCGATACGTAAAGATGCATCCGTTTTCCTACAGCGGGGAAGACAAGTGGTTTCGCGCCGGTTCCAACATCGTGACCCTCGATATTGAGGGTATTCGTGTGGCGCTCTTCGTGTGCTACGACTTGCGGTTTGTTGAAGAGTTTTGGAATTGTGCAGAACAGACCGACGTCTATTTGGTGCCTGCCAATTGGCCCGACAGCCGTCGTGAACATTGGATAGCGCTTTTGCAGGCCCGCGCAATTGAAAACCAAGCCTATGTTGTGGGTGTTAACCGTGTTGGCGCGGGTGGGTCTTTGATCTATGCAGGAGACAGCCGCATTTTTGGTCCGCTCGGCGAAACACTTGCTGCTGGAAGCGCCGCAGAAGAAATTCTTTTTGCCGACGTGACGAAAGAGCACGTAGCGACAACTCGCCTGAATTTTCCCTTTATGAATGATCGTTAACTAGAATATTTTGGCCACTGCGAAAACTTGTCTAAGGAAATCACGGTGTTGCGCATTTGTTCAGGAGCAACAGGATGGGAAATCAGGTAACCCTGTGCCTTTGCGCAATGAAGGTCAATCAGCGCTTCTAGCTGTTTGTTGGTTTCCACGCCTTCGGCAACAGTGTCGAGACCAAGTGCATCGCTCATAGCCAAAATAGTTTTCACAATAGACCTGGCGCTGACATCGTCGGCAATACCGCTGATGAAAGATCTGTCAATTTTGAGCCGTTGAATAGGGAAACTTTGTAGAAGAGAGAGCGATGAGTATCCAGTGCCAAAGTCGTCAATGGCAATTCGCACACCAAGAGTATTCAACCGGCGCAGTGCTGCAAGGGCCTGTTCGGGTTCAGTAATCATAATGCTTTCAGTCATCTCGAGCCATAGCTGCTGCGGCTGCACGCGTGTTCGCGAAAGGGCCTCACTGACCACCGAAACAAATTGAGGATCATGAAGTTGGCGTGGTGACACATTGATAGACATCGATGCGGTTTCGGGGCAGATGCCAGCATCGATCCAGCTGCGTAAGTGCGTGAGTGCCTCAATGAGCGCCCAGGCACCGATTGGCACGATGATGCCAGTTTCCTCAGCAATGGGAATAAATTGCGCTGGAGAGCTAGTGGATCCGTCTTCACGCTCCCAGCGCATGAGAGCCTCAAAGCCAAGAACATCACCTAATTGCAGGTCGATAATGGGTTGATAAACAAGCGTGAGTTCTTGTCTTTCTAATGCCCTGTAGAGCGCTGTTTCCAGAGTGAGTCTTTGTGTGGCTCGTTCAAGCATCGATGCATCAAACAGTGCAATGCAGTTGCGCCCTGCATCTTTTGCTCTGTACATCGCGGCGTCGGCGTGGCGCAAGAGTTCTTCGGGCGAAGGTGAGTCGGCCGCGTGTGAACATGCAACTCCAATGCTTGCCGAAACAAAAACGTCGCCTTGTCGCAGGGCAAGGGGCTCACGGAAACATTCAAGAATTCGTTCCGCAGTCTTCATGGCTTCAATATCGCTGATGCTGTTGGGCTCTAAAACAACAAACTCATCGCCACTGATGCGACCAACTATGGCCGATGGTGGAACAGCATTTGTGAGTCGCTGTGCAACGGCCACCAAAACGTCGTCTCCTGCGCTGTGGCCAAGTGAGTCATTGATATTTTTAAAACGGTCGACGTCAATGAAATGAACTGCCGGAACTCTTCCAGTGCGCCAAGCGCTATCGACTGCTTCTTCTATGTGCTTCAACATGAGTGAACGGTTGGGTAAAAGAGTGAGGGCATCGGTTTGGGCTGTTTTCACCAGTGTTGCCTGTGTTTGAGCATTGGTTCTCACGGCCTGTACAACTCGAGCCGTTACCGAAGCGGCAAGAACAAACAATGAGAGTGCACGAACAATGCGGTCTGCCTGATTGCGCGGATCAAATAGAGCAATGGTGATGAGCGGCACAATGAGGGCTGTTGTGGTGAGTACCAAGCGGCCAAGCAAGGGTTGTCGTTGTCGCGTGGTGCTGCGATGAGTGAGGCTGCGTACTGAGGGATGCAAGAAGGTTGCAGACGCCAAGAAAAGACACATGACATACGGTGCGTTGAGGAATCGATCGGGAACACTTGCATGCCCTGACTTGTCGAAGGCGAAAAGGAAATCTCCGAGTAGCGATAATGAAATGGCGCCAAAGAGCAACCAGATGGAAGGCGTGCGGCTCGCTTCGCTAAAGAGAAGTGAGACGAGCAGGAACAAAACAATTGTGCTTGTTGCCAGGGTGACGCCACGCAGGATGCTTATTGCCGTTGGTTCCCCAGCAATATTGAGCGAAGGTTGCAACAACACAATCCAAATGAGAAGCCAAGCTCCTAATGCAACGACCAATGCGTCTCCGAGAGAATTAAGAATTGCCGTACCATTGCGCCGCAAGGTGACAAGAAGAAGCGCGCTCGCTAGAAGTATTTGGACTGCGAGGAAAAATGATTCCGACACAATGCGCAATGCTTCGTCAGGTTGTGAATTGTCGGCAAATATTTGCCCAGCAACGGTGAAGAATGAAACCGCCAGAATAACAAGCCAGGTTCGGGGGTCGGGCCGATGCGCAAAGAACCCAATGATGACGCCAACGGCCAATTGGGCGGCCGCTATGAAATAAAAGGTGTCCCCCACGGTGGTGGAGGGGATGAGTATGTTGACAAGCCCGAGGGCTACTCCCACAGCCCCTACGAGCCATGCCAATTGAGAAAAGCTTTTACGCACTGACTTTTTAGGCTACACATGACCCGAATTGCAAGGGTGGATCAACTAATGTGGGGGAAGGCGGAGTGCCTCTTTTTTGGAGTACCTCCTCGTATGTATGTCACCCGCCACTCTCACGTTGTAGACCACAACCTGCAAGAATCCCTGTGGGACCTCTACGTGCGCGCCTATTTGCCCGAGGCCGAGCTGACAGCAACGCATGAGATGCTTGATCGTTTGGAATTTAACGATCAAATGACACTGCAGAGCAATCGCGCCTGGGTGGTGTGGGATGACGGAGTACCTGTTGCCATGACGCTCATTGCAACCGATGTACGGGCCACCCGCTGGCTCTCGGAACTCTATTTCGCCAAGCATTACCCCGACCGTTTTCGCAAGGGTCAGGTGCACTACGTGGTGTGGGCGGTGGTCGACCCCGAGTATGTGGCAAAGGGTGCGGTCATCCATTTGGGGAAGCATGCGCTCGCTGTAGAGGCCGCCGAAGGGGCTTTGCTGGTGTTTGATACCCCCGAGAGCAACCAGCCTGAAGCCACTGGAGGTGCCGCAGAATTAATGGTGCGTTTGGCGCGGATGGTCTCTGAGGCAGATCTCATCCCCATCACGACCCAGCGTTACTATGCCATCGACTTCGTTCGTCCTCGTGAAATCGGCTCAGAAGCAGAATCGACCATGCTCACCTCCTAGGTAATGCGCTACGTTTCTCATAGATGGTTACTACCTCTTCCACTGTTGATGTGGTCATTCCTCATTCGCACATGATGGCCGATCTATTGGGAATGCGCGACGAGCATTTGCGCCGCATTGAAGATGCTTTCCCGTCAACAAAAATTTCAGTTCGCGGCAATGTGGTGTCTTTAGCCGGTGCTGACTCGGCAAAAGCCGGACGTCTTTTTGAAGAACTCGTCATGTTGTTGCAAAAAGGTGAAGCCTTCGATTCTTTGGTCATCGACAGATCAATTGACATGGTGCGCAACAACCAGAGCCCAAGTGACGTACTCACCGATGAAGTGATGCGCGCGGGTCGTGGCCGTGCGGTGAAGCCGAAAACAGCGGGTCAAAAACGGTATGTCGATGCCATACGTGAAAACGTCATCACTTTTGGTGTGGGGCCTGCGGGAACGGGTAAAAGTTGGCTAGCAGTTGCCATGGCCGTGCAGGCGCTCCAAGCAAAACAGGTGCAACGAATTATTCTCACTCGCCCTGCAGTCGAAGCAGGCGAGCGGCTGGGTTTCCTGCCAGGTGACCTCATGGCAAAGATCGACCCATATTTGCGGCCGTTATACGACGCGTTGTACGACATGGTCGACCATGAAGGTGCCCAGAAACTCATTGAGCGCCAAACTATTGAGGTGGCTCCGTTGGCGTTCATGCGCGGTCGTACCCTCAATAACTCGTTCATCATTCTCGACGAAGCCCAAAACACGACCCCTGAGCAAATGAAAATGTTCCTCACAAGAATTGGCTTCAACTCTAAAGTCGTGGTGACCGGCGACGTTACTCAAATCGATGTTCCAAATGGCAAAAGTGGTCTTGTCGGGTTAGAAAAAATTCTCACCGGTATTGAAGGTTTGGAATTCGTGCATTTGTCTAAATCAGATGTCGTACGCCACCGCATCGTTGCCGATATTGTGTCTGCATATGAAGAAAGACAGCGCTGACATCTGAATGGTTGACTTTTTAGGAAGGTTTAAAAAACCAAAGCGTGTTGGCGGCGACGGAGAACTCACTGTTTTTTGTGCCTCAGAACAAAACGGAGTTGACATAGACCTTGCTCGCTGGCAGCTGCTCGCCACCGATGTGTTGAAAGCTGAAGGTGTACGTGGTGCTGCCGAGATGAGCATTTTGTTTGTGGAAACTCATGTGATGGCCGAAATGAATAGCGTTCATATGGGCAAGAGCGGTCCTACTGATGTCTTGGCTTTCCCAATAGACGCGTTTGTGCCCGAATCCGCAAGCGGTCCAGGGTCAATGTCGCGAGGCCCAGATAGAGCTGCGGAAAATATGGAAGATTCACCTTTGCTCCTCGGCGACGTGGTCATTTGCCCAGAAGTTGCCCTAGCGCAAGCCCCCACCCATGCGGGCACCTTTGATGATGAAATCGCCTTGTTGGTTACACATGGCTCGTTGCACGTCTTGGGTTATGACCACGCCGAAGATGACGAGCGAACACGTATGCAGGCTCGTGAGAGGGAACTTTTGGAACAGTTTTTCTGGAAGTCACCTGCCCCGCTCAATTTTCGTATCGATCATCCAGAGGATGCACAATGATTGCTTCAACGCCAACTAGCGCCGACTACTGGATGTTGGCTGCAATTCTCGGATTGCTTGTCTTGCTTATTTTTTTTGGTGTCGCCGAAATGGCTCTCTCGAGAATTTCAAAACCAAAGGCAGCAGCGTTAGCCGATCAAGGAGTGAAGTCAGCGCGTTCGCTTGCAAAACTCGTTATTGACCCGGCTCGCTGGGTAAACCCATTGCTGTTAAGCGTCAACATTTGCCAAACCGTTCAAGCCACACTCACTGGTGTTGTCGCCGGGCGTTTATTCGGAGCTGCTGGAGTTGCAGTAGGCGTTCTCTTGAATGTTGTGGTGTTTTATGTGTTCGCCGAGGCCGTGCCCAAAACATATGCAGTGTTGTATCCAGAAAGAGCAGCACTCATTATTGCTCGGCCAACGAGTTTCATCGTGTCGTTCTGGCCGCTGCAGTTTGTGTCGCGAGGCCTGATTTCGCTGACCAACGTTATTGTGCGTGGCAAGGGTCTGCAGTCGGGACCATTCGTTAGTGAACAAGAGTTCCTTGGCATTGTGGAAGCCGCTGCGCAAGATGAAGTAATTGAGCATGAAGAGCGCGAATTGATTGAATCGATTATTGAGTTCGGCGACACGGTAGTGCGCGAAGTCATGGTGCCACGTCCCGACATGGTCACCGTCGATCACAACATGACCATTACTGAAGCACTCGATGTTGCAATTTCCGAGGGATACAGCCGACTACCGGTTATTCAAGAAGGCGAAGAAGATATTGATGTTGTTGGCATTGCCTACACAAAAGATCTCATGCGGGCAGAACGCGAAGGTTTAGGCACTTCGGTCATGACCGATCTCATTCGTAAAGTGGTCATTGTTCCTGAGACCAAGCCGGTGAATCGTTTGATGCGCGAGATGCAGCGAGAGAAATACCACCTTGCTGTTGTTGCCGATGAACACGGGTCAATTGTTGGAATTATTTCACTCGAAGATTGCCTTGAAGAATTAGTTGGTGAAATTATCGACGAGTTTGATGACGATGAAGTAGGTGTTGTTCGTTTACCAAACGGCAACTATCGAGTAGATGGCAAAATGCCTATTGACGACGTCAACGACTTGCTGGCAACACATCTCCCCAATACCGATTGGGACACATTGGCAGGCTTTGTCTTCAACATGGTTGAACGTGTGCCCGAGCCAGGCGAAAGCGTTGAGGCCGAGGGTTGGAAATTTACTGTGGAAGAGCTGGTGGGCCGCAGAATTCGCACCATCCAAATTTCTGCCCATGTTCACGACGTTTCAGATTCCTGATGCAAAGTCGGCACTTCAAGCGGGGCTAGTTTGAAGTAATGGAGATTTCATTTGAAGGTAAGGTCGCTCTAGTTACTGGTGCATCTAAAGGCATTGGCAAGGCAATTGCAAAGACTCTCGCAGAGAGCGGCGCAAAAGTGATGTTGTCGTCACGCAAGGAAGATGCACTGCGAGAAGCCGCAAAAGAAATTGATGGCATTACTGAAGTATTTGCCGCCAACGCTGGCGATATTCCATCTGGACGGGAATGCATTGCCGCCACTATTGAGAAATTCGGTGGTATCGATATTCTTATTAACAACGCAGCCACCAACCCTTACTACGGAGATTCGCTCGGGGTCGATGAAGCACGGTTCGATAAAACATTTCAGGTCAATTTAAAAGGCCCATTGTTTTGGACACAGATGGCCTATGAAATGGCGCTCAAAGAAAAGCCTGGAGTCATTTTAAATATTGCCTCTGTTGGCGGAATGCGCACAGAGTCGGGTTTGAGTATTTACAACCTCACTAAAGCCGCACTCATACATTTCACTCGGCAACTCGCAAGCGAGATTGGTCCGAATCGTGTGGTGGGTATTGCTCCTGGGTTAGTGAAAACAGACTTTGCTGCAGTGTTGGTTGATAATTTTGGAGATGCGCTTGCAAAGCGAACGCCACTAGGTCGCCTTGGTGAGCCTCAAGACATTGCCAATCTTGCTGCTTTTTTGGTGTCAGATGCCGCGAGTTGGATTACCGGTGAAACGTATGTCATCGACGGTGGAGCAGGGGTTGCCCACTCGTAGAACACTTTGTCTATGAAGTGAGTATTTCTCTTAACGCTTGTCGCTGGGGTTTACCAAGTGCGCTTCGTGGGATGCTGTTGATTATTACAACCTGGCGTGGAGCCATGAATCGAGGCAGTGATTCAGCCACGATCTCTCTCCACTCGGTCAGGGTATGTGTAACCGAAGTATTTGTAGGCACGATGAAGGCAACAACTCGTTGCCCCCACTCTCGGTCATCTACACCCACAACGCATATGTCACTCACGTCAGGGTGATTCACAAGGGCAGCCTCCACCACTTCTGGCCAGATATTTTCACCACCAGAAATGATGAGTTCGCTTCGGCGACCAGCCACTGACAGTTGATTGTCTGGGCTCATACTTCCGAGATCACCAGTGTGCAGCCAGCCTTCGCCGTCGACGGGGTGACCTAATTGGGGCTGGTAGTAGCGGTTCATGAGCACGGGTCCGCGTACCAAAATTTCTTGATCTGCAGATATGGAAATTTCCATACCAGTAAGTGCAGTGCGGTTGTACACAACGCCGCCCATGGTTTCTGTGAGGCCGTACGTGGTGGTGACATTTGGTGGCAACGTAAGCGGTGGTTTTGCTCCGCCGAGGAGGATGTTGTCAAACAGTTCAGCATCGATACGCCCAAGCGCAGTCGCCACAAGCGATGTATGTGTGACGCCACTCCGGGCGAGCCCCTCAACTTCAGCGGCATCGAATTGCGAAATGGTCGTGAGTTTGCAGCCCCAATGAAGAGCTCTGGAAATGACTCCGAACCCTCCAACATGAGATGGAGGTAAACATGCAAGCCAGTGCGTTGATGACGTGTCGCCGAAGTACTGCGCAACGATATTGGCATTTGCTCGTAGTGAGTCGTGCGTGTGTACGACTCCTTTTGGCGTGCCGCTACTTCCAGAGGTAGTGAAAATAACAGCGTCATTCTCGGCGACGTGTGATTCGTGGTGTGCAATGACGGTTCGGTCATTTACTGTAACGAGTTCTTGAACTCCGAAATCTTCAACAAGCTGGGCCTTTTGAGCGTGCGGCAAGCGCTGATCAATAGGGAATGCACAGTCACCTGCGTGCCATATTTTTTGAAGTGTAGAGACAAACTCGCCGGACAGAGCCATGTCGATGCCCACGAGTTTGTTCATATGCAAAGGTTAGACCGCTATTTCGTGAGACACTAATGAGG
>JBAXNF010000012.1:0-21824 GCA_037133935.1 bacterium | reverse complement strand
GTAGCACTGGTGCACAGCAAAACCGTAGCCGTTAGGAAAGGTATCCCCACTCGGTGAGTCGTTCAACTATGCATTGTGCAGCGGCTTCTGGTGCAAGAGTCACGATCTCAGAATGCTTTTGTGGCGAATTTACCGATGTTGCAGATTTGATGCGGTCTAAGGCGGTCTCACCCACAGGCGCAGCAATTGCGCGTGGCCGCGGACGAAAAGGCGAGAACTCACCAAATGAAGGTGCACTTTGCGAGACCAATGAAGCATCAATAACAGTCGCTGTTGGGCGAAGCGTTGAAGCAAGACTGGCTCGGCGCAGTGTTGCTAACGACCCTTCCACAGAAACAACAAAAGGTTCTAGCACGCGCACAATTTCGCGCCGCCCAGCATCGAGTCGCCGCAGTAGTTCAAGGGAGTTGTGGCTATCGCTATGAGTAATTCCCACAATGCCAAGCGCTTGTTGCGCCCCCAATACATTCGCGAGAAATGCAGGAACACTTCCCGAGCCTCTGTCGAGTGAATAGTCGCCACACCAAACAGAAGCGCAGTCTTGTAAATATTGTGCCAGTTCATGAGCAACATGTGCGCTGCTACTTTGCCCTTCGGATGCAATGTGTACGAGTTCGTGTACACCTGTTGCGCATAGTGCCACAAGGTGCGTACGAGCAACAGCCGGGGCAACACTCACCACACGTACTCGCGCCGATAGTTGCTCTGCACGTTGCAGGGCAGTTTCTAGTGCTGCCTGGTCGCTGGCGGAAAATTGAGCAAAGCGCGCATCGGCTTCGTGCCCGCTATTGGGTTGGCTCCCAATCCATTTCACACAAACACCAATAATGGTTGTCATAGCGCTAGGCAACTCTCACGTATTGTGGAACACGATGCCGTGCCCACCTTCGGGGTACGACCAACTAATGGCGCCCTCTTCATTGCAGACCATGTAGCACGTTCCACATTCAAAACATTGTTCGTAGTTAAAAACAATGCCACCATCGGCAGTAGGCACAAAGAGATTTGCGGGGCAAGCAACAACACATGCACGGGTGGTACACCCATTGCAGGAATCGCTATTCACCACAATGTGGGCACGCTCATGAACACGAAACTCAGAACTTGCCATGCGATCTTGAAAAGAAATGTCGGGCCAGTGCACGCTCATCCGAAACTCCTGAAGCCAGTGATTGCATCTTTTGCTAGGTCGATGGTACGAATGCCCAGGCGGCGGCGTTCATTTTTCAAAATTTTCCGTAGCCCGGGTTTGGGAACTGGGTTGTTTACCTGGAACATGCCTTGAACAATGCCCGTCACGAGGGCCGGGTACATATGTTGCACGCGATCACTCAGCACAAGTTGAGGTGCACGACGCAACTTGCGGTGATCACGAAGAACAAAGGTGTCTTCAAGAAGTTTTTTGTAGAGCGACAAACCCTTGGCCGACGCATTTCCCTTTTCAATCGCCTCGCAGGCTGCTTGAGCAGCGTACATACCCGATGCCATTGCGAAGTTCACTCCTTCAAGCCAAATGCCCGCGGCTAAGCACATTGCTGCGGCATCGCCGGCAATGAGCAGGCCGTCATCAAGAAGTTTTGGCATCATTTTCAAACCGGCCTCAGGAATGAGGTGAGCAGAGTACTCGCTTACTGTTCCGCCTTCCACGAGAGGCGCAATGGCGCTATGTGATTTTAAGACAGCAATAATTTCTTCAGGTCGTTTTTCTTGTGCGGCCAATTTTGGCAGTTTCAATACGACCCCAACGGAAATGGAGTTGAGGTTGGTGTAAATGAACCCGCCACCATTGACGCCACTTGTTCCGCCCAAAATTTCTATGTCAACTCCGTGGTTGCCACGAACAGCAAAACGTTCATCGATGATGTCTTTGGAAAGTGTGATTGTTTCTTTCACCCCAAGTGTGAAATATGCGGCATCGGTATGCGGGTACATGCCGCGTTCTTTTGCCAAAAAGCTATTGACGCCGTCGCATGCAATAACGACAGAAGCAGTGAGGTCGCCATCGGGGCGGTCGGTATGTACGCCAATCACTTCTCCGTTGGCGCCAGTAATGAGCCCAGTGACGGTGGTGCTGCAGACCAAAGTTGCACCAGCTTCAACAGCCTTATTTGCTAGCCAATTGTCGAAGTCGGGGCGAAATGCGGTTGCTCCGTTGTACGGGGCATCTCCCCAAGCGTCAGATCTGAAATCGATGCTCAGCGATTGTGTATCGGTGAGCAACATTGTGCTGCGCCTTGTGACCCAGCGTTGTACGGGCATTTCGTTCCACCACTCTGGAATGAGCGCATCGAGAATGCGGGGGTATACCACACCGCCATACATATTTTTTGAGCCCGGGAATGGTCCGCGTTCAATGAGCACAACGCTTTTTCCTGTGCGCGCAATAGTAAGAGCTGCACACGATCCTGCAGGCCCAGCACCCACCACGATGACATCGAAATCAGACATTGCTTTTCCTTTTCTGCAAGGCAGCAAGTAATGCAGGAAGCACTTCATTGGCATCGCTCACAATGCCGAGGTCGGCAAGTTGCATCATGGGGCAGTGTGGGTCGGTATTGATGCTCACAATGTGTTCGGGTTGGCCAAGGCCACTGGTGTGTTGCACCGCGCCACTGACACCAAGAGCAATGTACAACTGCGGGTTCACCACAACACCGGTAGTGCCAATTTGACGTTGGTGTTCTACCCAACTGCGGTCGGTAATAACACGAGTTGCGCCAACAGATGCACTGAGTTCTTCTGCAATGTTGAAGAGCGTGTGAAAACTACTTGCCGTTTGTATGCCGGCCCCTCCACAAATAATGCGAGGGGCTTCCGAGAGGTCGATGCTTGCCGCATCGGGGGGAAGCACTTCAACTACTTCAGCATCATTGCCCGTGAAGGTTTCTGGCATGTTGAATGAAGTGATGACCGCGTCACCAGACACTTCTTCGATGCTGCGCACGCCCACTTGCAAAGTGGCAACAAACTCTGGCGCAGCAACAAGTGTCTCAACAGCCTGGCCACTCCAGCGCACGAGTTCAATAGTGATTGTTCCGATGCGCAATGCACCAGCGTAAAGAGGGCGCTGCAAATTTCGAGCTAAGTGCGCAGCAAAGTCTCGTCCATCGGGAGATGCGGGAAGAACAATGCGCTGTTCGTGGCCAATGTGAGTTGCAAGTGCATGTGCCCAGGCAGAAGGTGCGAAGTTCCCCCATTCACACGTTGTGATGTGGGTTGCATATGGTGAAAGTTCAGGAAGTACTGCCGAGCAGCTACTGCCAATAACAAGAACATTTCCTTTGGCTTCGCTCGTGGCCTCTAGTGCCCCAGAGGGGAGTACGCCGTGACGAACTACAAGAACGGCGATCATGAGATGAGTCTATTTCCGTTTGCGAAAGTGGCGCACAAGTTCAATGAGCCCCGTTGCGGCCAAAGCCATACCAAAGGCCACTCCAAATGCCATGGCGTGGTTGTCTTTAAATGTTTTGCCACCAATGAAGCCCAACAAACTTGCATAGGAAGCCCAAATGAGAGAGGCAATGCCAACCCACTTGGCAAACCATCGCTGATCTTGATGAGTTACTCCGCAGGTGAGTGTGAGCAAGGTGCGCCCACCCGGAATAAAGCGAGCGGTAATGAGCAGTGGTCCACCACGATCTACCAGTTGGCTATGCGCCCAATCGAGTCGCTTTGCACCTTTTTCAGTGCGTCGATAGCGACGATCAATGAACCCACTTGCCTTACGCCCAATGATGTACGACATGTTGTCGCCAAGAAATGCGCCAATTGCTGCGACAACAATGACGAGTGGTATGAACAGGTCGCCTAACCCAGCGGCAACTCCGCCAACAATGACCATTGACTCGCTGGGAACTATGGGAACAACCGAGTCGAGAAGTGCAACAGAAAAAATGATGAGATAAAACCACTGCGAGGTAGAGATATCGGTGAGCGACTCGAAAATCGTGTCAAGAAAAGAGACCATCAGAACGATGAGCCTATGCGTTCACCATCGATGACTGCAGCGTGTGCGCGGCGTGGTGCAACGGCATCGCCAACTCGAGAAACAGTGACGCCAGCATCTTGAAGTGCAGTGTTGGTGGAGAGGTCGTGGTACAGCCATTCCACAGGTTGCGGAGGAACTGCCAACACCACCCAGTCAGGTGTGCGCGTGTTGTTGGTTCCGGTGGGGTGGTGAAGCAAAGTGAGTTCATTGCCAGCAAGCCCCATAGGAACAAGGTCGGTACTTTGCACAATGCCTTTTGCATGAGCGCGAATGAGCCAGTTTTCCATGTCGAGGGTGATGCCAAGGTCTTGGCCTACCACCATTCCTGGGGTCACTATTTCAACGTCACAACCACGATCGGCAAGAAGTTCTGCAACTGAAGTGGCATGGTGGAAACCAATTTCGTCGATGATGACCACTGTGCCAAACGGATCCGCAGACCCTTCCAGTACATGTCGTACATCGGCAACTCCAATAGTGACACCTTCACCTGCAACCCACCATGGTTGCTGTGGTTCGGCGCCAGTAGCAACCACAACATGTTGCGCATTGCGTTCTAGAACTAAACCAGGCCAGGCAGAAACGCCGTATTCAATAGCAACCCCGAGGCGTTTGCATTCGGTGAGTTGATTGCGAATGAGATCACCGAACTCGGCTCTGTTTGGCACACTCGCCGCGAGCCGCACTTGGCCGCCTGCGGTATCTTCTTTTTCAAGAACGGTGACGCGGTGTCCGTTACGCGCAGCAGCAATTGCTGCTTGCAAACCAGCGGGTCCTGCGCCAACCACCAACACATTTGTAGGGGTTGGGGAAAGCTTCACATGTTGTGTTGCTTTCCATTCCGCTTCACGACCTGTTTGGGGGTTTTCAATGCAACCAAGCCAACGGTTCAGACCCATGCGTCCCACGCATTCCTGATTGCAACTCAAGCACAAGCGAATATCCTCGGTTGCCCCAGCACGTGCTTTTGCTGCAAAGTCGGGGTCGGCTATTTGACCACGCACTACTCCGACAAGATCGCAGTGTCCGTCGGCCAATGCACGCTCTGCTTGTTGTGGATCTTTAAAGCGACCAACTCCGACGACGGGAAGGTCAACTGCTTTGCGAATGGCTGAAGGAATAAATGTTGCGTATCCGGGTGGAATGTGCATTGATGCTTCAATCATGAACAAGCTTGCAGTAGCGACACCAATAGAGGTGTTGATGTAGTCAACATTGCCAGCTGCTTCTACAAGTTTGGCAACTTCAATTGCTTCATCAATGGTGGTGCCACCTTCAATGAATTCATCTCCGCATAAACGCACACCTAAAGCAAGGTCGTTGCCAATTGCTTTACGTACTGCAACTGAAATATCGAGCAGTAAACGCGCACGGTTCGCGAGTGACCCGCCGTACTGATCGGTGCGTTTGTTTGTTGCTGGCGAGAGAAAGCCGCGCACAATGGAAGAGTGGCTGCACTGCAGTTCGATGCCGTCGAATCCGCCTTCTGCACAGTTCTCAGCAACAGTGACATAGCCAGCAATAATGTCGTCGATATCGCTTTGAGTGACGGCTTTAGGCACTTCGCGAAAGAGAGGGTCGGCGACCGCACTCGGTGCCCACACAGGAAGCCGGCTATACATGCTGCTGGCTTGCCCACCGTTGTGGTTAATTTGCGCAAAAATGGGCGTGCGATGTTGATGCACAGCCGACGTGATATTGCGATAGCCAGGTATGACATCACGATGAAAGCCGTGAATGAGTTTCTCGTATGGCCAGTCGGTGGGGTGCGTTGAGTGCTCTTCGGTAATGATGAGCCCAGCCCCACCCGCCGCGCGTGCTGCATAGTAAGCGCTGTGTTGTTCTGTGGGTTTGCCATTGCGCGCGTAGTTCGTGAGATGAGCGCTAAAGACAATGCGATTACGTGCGGTCACAGGCCCCAGTTGGAGCGGGGTCCACAAGTACTTGTAACTCACAAAGACAGAGGTTAGGTGGGTTTTGAGGGAAGTGATGGCTCGAGACCAGAACGGAGACGTCGAAGATTAGGAATGTGTCGAATGACCACCAAAACACCGATGCCAACAGTTGCACCGACCTCCCAGCCGGGCTTGCCCGCTAGCGCGATGCACACGGGCAAGAGCACGGTGATGACAAGTGAGGAAATGGAAGCTTTTTTCGTCGTTTTACTGAGCACTGCCCATAAAAGGAGAAGGCCAAGGCTGATGAACGGGTGTAACACAAGCATCGCGCCCGACGCAGTGGCCACCCCTTTACCGCCTGCAAAACGACGGGTGATGGGGTAGACGTGGCCCACAACCGCTGCAGCTGCACACCAATACGCAGCAGCATTTCCGAAAACTACAAAACCAAGTGCGGTAGCAGCTGCCCCTTTTAATGCATCGAGGCCGTAAACGTACGCGCCTTTTTTCATTCCTAATGCGCGGGCAACATTTGATGCTCCTGGGTTACCTGAACCAATGGCGGTGATGTCGACACCATTGGCTTTAGCCACCATGATGGCGCTCGGGAATGTGCCGATGAAGTACCCGGCAGTTGCAAGAAGAACGACGAGAAAGAAGTGCACAGTTACAGCATAAACACTGCACGGCGTGCTTCGAGGACAGCCTCAAGAACAGTGCGTGGGGCAACAGCATCGCCAACCAGATGAAACTGAGCGGAGATGTGCTCGGTGGGCAGACGAAAGCCGCAATCAATGAATGCTGCTGCTTCGTGGAAAGTGGTCTCGCCCGAATAGCGATCTTGCACTTCTACACGTACGCCGTCACCTGACCTTGCAACCGAGCGAACGAGCGCGCGTTTCACTACCCGTGTTCCTTGTTGTGCCAAGCGAACATTTGCAGGAGCCAAATCGCCTGAGCGCGATAGTTCGTTTCCGGCAATGTTGTCTTGAGTCACGAGAATTGCACGCTGGCCAAGCCGTTGTGCAAGGGCAATGGCAATCGGGCCGCCAATGGGGTCGTGCAGAACAATGTCGCCACTTTCAGGAAGAGGAGAGGAACCATTCATCACGTCAACAACGTCAATTGCTGCAGCGTGGTCAGATAGCGAATAGGTGGGCACGCCTAAGCGCGAGCCAGTGCATTGCAAAATAACGTCTGCACCAAGTTTTGTAGTGCCATCGACATGTGCACCAAAATGAAACTGCACGCCAAGCGACAAACATTGTTCGTATAGCCAGTGCACGAATGCACCGCCTGGGCCTGCGAAAGCCGCAATGCCGCCGGCATTGCCGTTTTGTTCGTACACCTCTACCAAGTGACCTCGCCGAGCCGCCGTATACGCAGCTTCTAGACCTGCTGGCCCCGCGCCGATGACGGCAACTTTTTTTGGCGCAACCCGTGTGTACCAGTTGGGGTCGGTGCTCTCGTGGCCTGCCGTGGGTTCAACAACACAGGTAACAATGGGGTTGCGTGCATCGCGCACCTGGCATGTTTGATTGCAACGAATGCAGGGGCGAATTTTTTCAACGTCACCACTCAGCATTTTGTTCACTATGTCGGGGTCGGCAATTTGTGCACGAGTCATTTCAACACCAGCACACACGCCTTGCTCTACAGCCTGAATTGCCATGTGTGATTGCACTATTGAACCTTGCAAGAACACGGGAATGTTGAGCACTTCCCGAATGCGCTGGGTAATTTCAGTATTGAACCCTTCTGGTTCGTGAAAATCGGGGCGAGTTTTTTCTACAGAGAAAATGGAACCACGAACAACAACAAGGTAGTTGAGCCCACATGCTGCAAGTTGAGGAGCAAGTTCTATTGCCATGTCTGGCGTAATGCCAGCCCACGGTGCCAGTTCATCGCACGAAAGTCGTAGCCCAATAACGGCGTTACCAATTTCTTTGCGTATTTTTTCAATGATTGTTCGTGCAAACAAAGTTTTGTCTTGACCCCATGCATCATCACGATGATTAGTGAGGCCAGAAAGAAACTGCCGCACCAAACTGTGTTGACCTGCATTAATTTCCACACCATCGCACCCTGATGAAATAGCAATACGCGCAGTGTGAACAAAGCCCTCAATGACTTCATCAATATCGGCTTGTTCCATCCATTTTGGTACTTCACGTGAGTTTACTTCAGGTACTCGGCTTGGTGCCCACAAAGGCTGCTGGTGGTATGCAGAGGACCCTTGCCCGCCAGAGTGATCGAGAGACGCAATGACTAAACATTTTTCTTTGTGCAGTTCATGAGAAATTTTTTTCAGTGATTCTGCACATTGTGATGCAAGTGGCGCACGCTCGTATGGCCAGTCGCTGTGGTGCACGCTCATGCCTTCAAGCACAATCACACCACAGCCGCCTTGTGCGCGCCGCACGTAATAGGCAATGTGCTGATCACTAAAAGTTCGTTCGTCAGTACCGAGGTTGGTGACGTGTGGTCCAAACATCACGCCGTTTGGTGCTTGGCAATTGCCAATGTCAACAGGCTGCAATAACCCCATGAAAAAGAAGTTACGACACCACGCTCAACGCACTGCGGGCAGGCTTTGAGTGGTCTTTGCTGGGTTTTGGGGTAATGGAAACAGGGCTTGCTTGGCGTGCTTCAAGAAGATCCGCTCCATGCCCCAAGACGCACTCGGGGTCTGGCCCATCGAGTGGTAACCCAGTAAAAAATTTCGCAGCCATGCAGCCGCCTTGGCACGAGTCGTAGTTGCCACATGAAGCGCAGGCACCAGCCGATTCTGGTTCACGTAAAGATGTGAACAGTTCGCTATCGCGCCAAACAGAAGTGAAACCACCAGTGTCGTGAACATTTCCTGCTTTGAATTGATCGTGCAAAACAAATGGGCAGGCATACACATCGCCAATGGGGTCAATAAGGCACACCACGCGTCCTGCGCCACACATGTTGAGGCCAGGTAGAGCTTCACCTAGTGCATTGAGGTGGAAAAATGAATCGCCAGTAAGAACATTCTCGCCGTGTGCAAGAAGCCAGTTATAGATCTGTACTTGTTGTTTGTTCGTGGGGTGCAGGTCATTCCACGAATCAACGCCACGGCCAGAAGGACGCAACCGTGTAATGCGCAATTGTGCACCGTAAGAATCGGCCAGAGCCTTGAACTCATCTAACTGATCAACATTGTGTCGTGTGACCACGACAGAAATTTTAAAAGGACCAAAATTTGCCGCTTTTAAATTGTCCATGGCGCGGCGCGCAATGTTGTATGAACCCTCCCCGCGAACAGGGTCGTTTGTTAAGGCATCAATACCGTCGAGGCTAATTTGTATATCTAAGTAGTCCATTGCAGCAAGGCGCTGAGCATTTTTTTCGTCAATGAAAGCGCCATTGGTAGAAAACTTCACTCCGATGTCGTTAGCAATGGAGTATTCAATGATGTCGAAAAAGTCGCGGCGTATCATTGGCTCGCCACCGCCGATGTTGATGTAGAACACTTGCAGTTCGCGTAGTTCGTCGAGTACTGCAAAAGCTTGTTGTGTTGACAGTTCGCGATCGTCACGTTGACCACTACTTGACAAACAATGAACGCATTGCAAGTTGCACGCGTAGGTGAGTTCCCATGTAAGGCAAATAGGGGCGTCGAGGCCGCGCTTTAATTGTGTAACGAGTTGGCTAGCAGACACGAAGAATTTCCGATTTCGTCAGTTGGTTGAGTGCTTGTAAAAAAGATGCGTCGCGCTCAGTGGCAATTCCACAGGCGCGCAAGGTGTGGCCAATACTCGGATGATCGCCAAGCTCGCGCACAACTCGCACAACGTCGGGGTGCTTCAGAAAAACAAGGCGTCGGTTGCCATAGTGATAGGCAAGGGCGCCAAAGGGTTCAGGGCGCAAGGCAACTTGAGGATGCAATGAGCATGCTGAACTGAGAGTGAGGGTCACGGGCGGCTCAGTACACGCCGCACATGCCGTCGATGGAGATCTCCTCGACGAGCAAGTCTTCTAAAACAAGCACTTCGGCAGCAGTTTCAAGGGTTTCTTGGCTGGCTGTTTCTACGGTGGCAACGGCAACTGGTGACATGACCAAATCGTACCGTGTGACAGCGGTCCGATGCTTGGGCTAGCGTCTCATTTATTGACGTTGCCCGTCTGGGCAAAATATAGAGGGGAAAATCGTGAAGACTAAAGCTGCAATTTTGTGGGAATTAAACACACCGTGGTCCGTCGAGGAAATTGAGCTCGATGCCCCAAAGGCCGGAGAAGTTTTAGTAAAAATCGCCGCTTCAGGAATGTGCCATAGCGACGAGCACGTGGTCACGGGTGACCTTCCCTTCGCAATGCCCATCATTGGCGGCCATGAAGGCGCCGGTGTGGTTGAAGCAGTGGGCCCAGGGGTCAGCTGGCTTGCACCTGGCGACCATGTCGTTTTCGGGTTTATTCCCGCGTGTGGTCGTTGCCCAAGTTGCAGCACAGGGCACTCGAACTTGTGCGACATGGGCGCATTGCTGGGTACCGGCAAGCAAATTTCTGATGGAACTTCGCGTCACCATGCACAGGGTCAAGATATTTCCACCATGTGCTTACTCGGAACTTTTGCGCACCACACAGTGGTGAATGAAGCATCATGTATCAAAATTGAAAAAGATATTCCACTTGAAAAAGCATGCTTGCTTGGTTGTGGTGTTGTTACAGGATGGGGCAGCAGTGTGTATGCCGCTGAAGTATCGCCTGGCGACACCGTGGTTGTTGTGGGTATTGGTGGCATTGGTGCAAACGCTGTGCAAGGCGCGAAACTTGCTGGTGCAAAGCACGTCATTGCTATTGACCCCATTGAATTCAAGCGTGAAAAGGCAATGCAATTTGGTGCAACGCACACTGCAGCGTCAATGGCAGAGGCACTTCCGCTCGTACAGCAAATTTCCTGGGGCACCATGGCAAACAAGGTCATTATGACCATGGGCGTCGGTAGCGGAGCAGTTATTGGAGAAGCACTTGCACTTACTGCAAAGCGCGGTCGCGTGGTTGTTACCAACATTCACCCGGCAATGGAGTACAGCGCAAGCATGAGCCTGCTCGATCTCACATTGATGGAAAAGCAAGTGGTGGGTTCACTCTTTGGTTCGGGTAACCCTCGTGCCGATATTCCAAAACTCATTAGTCTGTATCGCGAAGGACAACTCGACCTCGACGGCCTCATTACTAAGACCTACCCACTTGAAGGTATAAATGATGGCTATGACGACATGCGTAACGGAAAAAACATCCGTGGCGTGCTCGTTTATAGCTGAAATGGTTTTACCGAAAAATATTCTGAATGCGGTTCAAGAACAAGTAGTTGGTCGCCATCGTGAAATAGAGCTCACGCTGGCGGCCCTTACTGCTCGGCGCCACATTGTTCTTGAAGGGCCACCCGGTACGGGTAAGTCCACCCTTTTGCGAGCAATTGCAGAGGCCATGAACGTCGGCTTTGTTTTCGTTGAAGGCAATGCTGAGCTCACACCAGCACGCTTGGCTGGAACATTTGACCCTGCGCGAGTACTGAACGATGGCTACAAGCCCGACGCATTTCTCGATGGCCCACTTGTAGAGGCAATGCGTGCAGGGTCACTTTTGTATATCGAAGAAATCAACCGCATTCCCGAAGAAACTCTCAATGTGCTCATCACCGTTATGAGTGAGGGTGAAATTACCATTCCTCGTTTGGGCAGAATTCTTGCCGCACCTGGGTTCCAAATGATTGCAGCAATGAATCCATTCGACACTGTTGGCACAGCACGAATTTCGAGTGCTGTCTATGACCGCATGTGTCGCATAGCAGTTGCGTATCAAAGTGCGAAAGAAGAAACCAACATTGTGCATCGCGCATCGCCCACCTCAAACATGCACTGGTGCTCACAGGTTGTCAACGTGGTGCGTCAGACGCGCGAACACAGCGATTTACGCATGGGCTCATCTGTGCGTGGGGCTATAGACACCGCACTTGTTGCACAGTCACTTGGTGAACTGCGCGGACTAAATGCACAAGATGCGCTAGTGGGTCTCGATGCAGCTCTCACATCATTAAGTGGACGTGTGAAACTTCGTGAAGGTGTGACGCGCAGCGTGGAAGAAGTTATTGCTGAAATATGGAACTCGGTGTTTGCGCTGCCATCAGAAACTGGTGATGTGGGAAAAGTAACCGCCCCGACTGGGGCAACGAACTCCCACTTGTAAAAGAGGGTGCTGCTGCCCAGGCTGCTGAAGCAGAGTCAGCTAAAAAAACAAAATCTCGTAGCGAGTTGCAGCGCCACAATCATTTCGAAGAGGTGTCTCCCGAGGTCGGAGAACTCAACGAATCGGCAATTGATGAAGGTATGCAGAGCGACCCCGATGCCACCATGGCATTGCTCGCCGACCTCACCGCAGCAACCGACCCAAAATTACGCGAGTTGGCAAAGAAACTTGCCGGAAGACTGATGCTCGATGTTGCGCAAAGAACGCCGTTGCGCCGCCGTGGCCTCGGCAAACTTGTTACTGCAAAATATCGCGACGGTGGCGACATTGATCTTGATGCAAGCACCGATGCGTTTCGGGGCACTCAAAATGCTCGCGAAATAAATATTGAGGAACTTCGCGTGCGCACCTGGGAAAAACGAGATACTGCTCTGTGTCTTTTAGTAGACCGCAGTGGATCCATGGGCGGTGCGCCACTGGCAACATCTGCAGTTGCGGCGGCTGCAATTGCCACTCGTGAACCCACCGATTACAGCGTTTTAGCTTTCAGCCGAGACGTTGTGGTGGCAAAGTCGCAAGACTCCTATAAGCCCGGCAATGAAGTAGTGAATAGCGTTCTCACATTGCGGGGTTTTGGAACCACCGATATTGCCCAGGCTTTAGAAGCTGCTCAGATTCAGCTTTCTCGTTCGCGAGCAGCGAGAAAAATTGTGGTGCTTCTTTCGGATTGTCGTTCCAATGAACCCGGCGACATTGATGCTCTTGCTCGGTCTATTGAAGAACTCGTTGTTATTGCTCCTGCTGATGACGATGCTGAAGCCCGAGCCTTTGCGCTGCGGGTAGGGGCACGTGTTGCTTCGGTGACCGGGCCAACGGGTATTCCTGCAGCGTTAGCCCAGGTGCTCGATAGCTAACGGCAGTTGGGGTCGTTTGGCGGCGTGATGCTGAAGCGTTGCTGAGCAATTTCCTGATTCAATATTGTTGTGGTTGTTGTTGTTGCAGCGGTGCGCGGCGTTGCATTTGCCGACATCTTGCTCACAGATTTTTCAGGAACAGTTGAACTCGTGGTGGTGGGAGCAAAGAGTGTAGTTGTGGGCAATACTTTTGTTCCTACGCTGGTTTCTGTAGCAATGGTCTGGCTAGTCACTGCGGTGATTTCTGAATCTCCTTGGAAGATTGACAATATTTGCAACATTGCATCGCTCTTTAAGTTGGGTTCAATAACCGACTGCCCGCCAATTGCTTTGCCAATGCCTTCAACGGTGTAGGTATGCACGTTGTCTTCGGTGACATTGCGCATGGCTCGGGCGAGCTCCAACAAGCTAATGGGCGAGAGTTGATCGTCGGTGATGAGGTTCTTCAACCCGGCGCTCAGTAACTGATTGGCAACGGAAGGGTTTCCGATTCCCTTATCGAGTGCAGAACGCAATATGCGACGAATGAAGTCTTGCTGGCGTGCAATGCGGCCCCAGTCGCTGCTCGGGTCTTGCACCCATTTATTCTTTTTGCTGTCAAAGTAAAAGTATTTACGCGAACGCACATATTGCAATGCGCGATCGCCATTAAGTTTTGCGCAGCCAGCACTCTTTACTAAAAAGCCAGAAGCGCGGTCGCGAGTGGGGTATTCAAAGGGAATACGTACACCACCTACTGCATCAACAATTGACTTAAATGCACAGAAGTCGATGCTGACGTAGTGGTCGACGTCAATCTTGAAGTTGGAACGAATGGTATCGATGAGCCGATTGGGGTCTTTCGGGCGGTACGCAGTGTTGATGCGGTTGCGGTGGTCGCTATTGGCAATTTTTACGTAAAGATCACGCGGAAAGGAAAGAACTGCCGCTTGGTTATTTTTAGGATCAACGCGAATGAGCATGATGCTGTCGGTGAGGCCTGCATAGTTTGGTCTGTTCTTGAGTTCATCGGCTGACGATGAGTTTGGATTAGCGCAGGCATTGTTGTCGCGACCGGTAATGAGAAAATTTTTGACCGACAAGTCGCCTTCAGGAAGGTTGTTCAGGTCGCTACCAGAATCGGTTTTGGTGTCTTGTTGATTGCTCGAGATGGTCACCAATTTGCGGTTTGATAATTGCTGATTGGCATAGACCAGTGCACCGCCACCAGCAATGCAGCCGAGTGCAACGGCAAGGTTTAACCCAAAGACGAATCGCTGTGGCCACGAATGGTGGAACCTCTTCGGCCGGGTGGATTTTGTGCGTGCCATCTTGGTTGAACGCTATCGCTTTTAAGGTTTATGCCAAGGTGACAGTTGTAATGATTTCTCCATCTGCAGAGCGCAATTCGCTTTGCAAGATGGATCCGGCGTGGGTGAGGTCGCCAAATGTTGTGGTGATGGCCGTGAGGGCTTCACTTGGTGCAGTAATCACAATGCTCGCCACTTCGGCTCGCTGAGAAACCTTTGCTTCAGTTTTTGCCCGGCGAATGGTGCCCAACACTTCACAAACAGAATTGAGCTGTAACTCGTGGTTCCCCGAAGGTGCGCAACCTGCGATGCAGTCGTCGCTTATTGGCCAACTGGCAATATGCACAGAAGAGTCGTTCCACCAGCGCCACACTTCTTCTGATACGAAAGGAATGAGTGGAGCAAAGAGTCGTTGCATTACCGAAAGAGCACGGCGTAATGCTGCGCGTGCCGATGCAGTCAGTTCCACCGGCATGGTGTCGAGACCATATGCACGTTGTTTCACTAACTCCACGTAGTCGTCACAGAACCACCAGAAAAAGGCTTCTGTACGTTCAAGTGAACGGGCGTAGTCGAAGTGAGTAAATGCGTTTGTGCATTCCTCAACAACAGCCGACAACCGCTGCAACATTGCAATGTCAATCATTTCTGTTGGCATGGCCGTTGCATCTACATCGCCGAAACTGAGCACAAACTTTGTTGCATTGAGTAACTTGGTGCCCAACTTGCGGCCCACCTTCATTTGCTCTTCGCTAAATGCAGTGTCTACGCCCGGGCGGGCACATGCTGCCCAATAACGCACGGCATCGCTGCCGTATTGGTCGAAGAGGTCGATGGGGGTAACAACATTGCCTTTCGACTTCGACATTTTCTTGCGGTCGGGGTCGAGAATCCAACCCGATAGCGCCGCGTTTTTCCATGGCGCAACACCATGTTCAAAGTGTGAGCGCACCATGGTAGAGAACAACCACGTGCGAATAATTTCGTGCGCTTGTGGGCGAACGTCCATGGGGAACATGTGGCTAAACATTTCCGGATCATCAATCCAATGGCCAGCAATTTGCGGCGAGAGTGAGCTCGTCGCCCAGGTGTCCATTACATCGGGGTCGCCTACGAAGCCGTTGGCTTGTCCGCGTTGTGACTCGTTGAAACCAGCAGGTAGGTCGGTGCTGGGGTCAATAGGAAGTTGTTCGTTGGTAGGCACGAGCGGTGCGTCATAATTTGTGGATCCATCGGCGTTGAGTGCGTACCAAAGCGGCACAGGCACGCCGAAATAGCGTTGACGGCTAATGAGCCAGTCGCCATTTAAGCCCTCTACCCAGTTTTCGTAGCGATGACGCATGTGTTCGGGATGCCAGGTGAGTTCGTGGCCGCGTTCAACAAACCGCGTGCGTAGGTCGGCCTCGCGACCACCATTGCGGATGTACCACTGGCGACTCGTCACAATTTCTAACGGGCGCTCACCTTTTTCGAAAAATTTCACAGGGTGCATAATGGCGCGTGGCTCGCCGAGCATTTCCTCACTTGTGCGCAACATCTCAACAATGAGAGTTTGAGCTTGCTTAATAGATTTTCCTGCAAGTTGTGCATACATCTCAATGCCACGAGCAGAAGTGATGACCTCGGGTGCATCGGCCACAATGCGACCATTGCGACCAATGACTGCGCGTGTAGGCAATTGCAATTCACGCCACCAAATAACGTCGGTGACGTCGCCAAAGGTGCAGATCATGGCAATGCCAGTGCCTTTGTCTATCTGTGCAAGTGGGTGCGCAAGTATGGGCACTTCAACGTCGAAGAGTGGTGTGCGAACGGTGGTACCAAATAGTGGTTGGTAGCGCTCGTCGTCGGGGTGGGCTACAAGTGCAACACATGCAGGCAACAATTCGGGGCGTGTGGTGTCAATAAGAATGTCGGTTTTGCCATCAACTGTTGTGCCACTGGTGAGGTGAAACGCCAACGTGTGGTACGCACCTGGGCGTTCACGATCTTCTAATTCTGCTTGCGCAACTGCAGTATCAAAATCAACATCCCACAATGTTGGTGCTTCTTGCATATACGCCTCGCCGCGTTGCAAGTTGTTGAGAAATGCGCGCTGGCTAGTTTTACGACTGCGCTCTTCAATGGTGGTGTAGAGCAGCGACCAGTCGACAGACAAACCAAGGCGACGGAAAAGTTCTTCAAAAACTTTTTCATCTTCATGCGTCAGTATGTTGCACAACTCAATGAAGTTCGGCCGTGAAATAGGAAGTGGCTTGTGGTCTTTTGGCGGCTCGCCTTGGAATGGTGGCGTGAAGTTTGCAACGTACGGCACTGAAGCATCGCAAGTGACGCCGTAATAATTTTGTACACGACGTTCAGTAGGCAATCCGTTGTCATCCCAGCCCATGGGGTAGAAGACGGTCTTGCCACACATGCGCCAAAACCGCGCAATGGTGTCGGTGTGCGTATATGAAAAAACATGGCCCATGTGCAGCGAGCCACTGACCGTTGGAGGCGGGGTGTCAATGGCAAAAACCTCGTTGCGCGGCCGGGTGCGGTCGAATGTATACACGCCCTCGGAGCTCCATGCGCCAGACCAGCGGTCTTCGATACCAGCCAGGCTTGGTTTCTCGGGAACAGATTGCTTCGCAAGAGGTGTTGACATAGGCACTTACCCTAGAGTCAAAGAGTGCTTTCTCTCTACGACACTGCCACTCAAGAGGTCCGACCCCTTGCAATGCGCCAGCCCGGGCACCTCTCCATCTATCTATGCGGCCCCACCGTGTATGGCCCGCCCCACCTGGGGCACGGCCGAGCCACCCTGGTCTACGACATTTTGCGCCGTTATCTCACCTGGACAGGCATCCAGGTACGCCTTGTTTCAAATATCACCGACATCGACGACAAAATCATCGACCGCGCCAACCGGGAAAACCGCCCGTGGGCAGAAATTACCCAAAAGTGCGAAACCATGTGGTTTTCCGCAATGGCAGCTCTCAATGTAGAAAAGCCTAACGACATTCCCCGTGCAACCGAATATGTCGACCAGATGGTGGCAATGATTGGCGAGCTTGTTAGCTTGCAACGCGCCTATGCCACGTCCGATGGGGTGTATCTCAGTATCACGTCGGTCGACGACTACGGCTTGCTTGCTCATCAAAAACTTGAAGACATGCTTGCTGGTGGCGGAGATCGTGAAGTACTCGGCGCGAGTGAGAAAAAACATCCCGCCGATTTCGCTTTGTGGAAGTTCACGAAGCCCGGTGAACCCGCATGGCCATCGCCATGGGGTGACGGTCGTCCGGGTTGGCACAGCGAGTGCGTGGTGATGAGTTTGCAATTACTCGGTGAAGGGTTCGACCTTCATTGCGGTGGCGCCGACTTACGTTTTCCACACCATGAAAACGAACGTGCCCAAGCTGTTGCTTTAGGAAAAACCTTTGCAAATCACTGGATGCACAATGGTTTTGTTGTCGACGCTGACGGCGAAAAAATGTCGAAGAGTTTGGGGAATGTCACCAACCTTCTTGACTTGGTGGAACATTATGACCCGCGTGCGTACCGCATGCTTCTGTTGCAAACGCACTATCGATCACCAGTTCGCGTTGGCCAAGACAACATTGATGCTTCGGTTAAAGCTGTTGGCAGCATCGATGGTTTTTTTGCTCGCATGTCAGAAGTATCAACTAATGCAACTGTTGACGAAGCAACACTGCAATCTTTTCGTTCAGTAATGAACAACGATCTCGACACACCTGGTGCAACGGCATTAATGTTCGACACCATTCGCAAGGCAAATGCTGCGCTAGATGTGAACGACGATGCGCTTGCAGGTGCACTGGCCGGCGCTGTTGGGGAAATGTGTGTTGCCTTTGGTTTGCAGGTAAACGCCTTTGCTGAAGTAAGTGCAGATATTGTTGAAAAAGCTCAGCAGCTCGATGCTGCTCGTGCCGCAAAAGATTTTGCAGCTGCCGATGCGTTGCGCAATGAATTACAGGCTGCTGGCTATGTGGTGGAAACCACGAAAGAAGGAACAAAGGTACGGCGTGGCTGAGCGCACAAAGTTTCCTGCCGGCTTTTGGGTTATTTGGAGCACCGTTGCTCTCGACATGGTGGGCTTTGGCATGGTCGTGCCCATTTTGGGTCGCTATGCCGACCGGTTTGGTGCAAGTGGCTTTGAAGTAGGTCTGCTCTTCACCTCATTTTCCATTGCACAGTTCTTCTTTGCGCCCATCATGGGTCGCTTGTCAGACCGCATTGGTCGTAAACCTGTCATCATCATTTCGCTCTTAGGCACTGCGGTCGGAAGTTTTGTTACAGGCGCCGCAGGAACCTTGTGGCTGCTCTTTCTGGGTCGTTTTCTCGATGGTGCGTCAGGTGCAAGTGTGTCGGTTGCGCAAAGTGCCATTACCGATATTGCTCCACCCGAGCAACGCGCCAGGTTGCTTGGCATGTTGGGCGCAGCATTTGGTGTGGGCTTTGTGTTTGGCCCCGCCATTGGTGGGCTTGCAGCACTAGGTGGCCCACATGTTCCATTTTATGTTGCAGGTGTTTTTGCACTGTGCAACGCCGTTGCTGCATTTATTCGGCTCCCAGAAACAAATCAGGACATCGGAAAAGTTCGAGATGCCACACAGTTTCCATCGCGCCGCAGAAGTTTTGCCTGGAACAAGTTCACCATTACAGCGTTGTTGTCGGGAACCGCATTCGCCGGGTTCGAAGCAACATTTGCTTTATTCGGTGAGCGTCGTTTTGACCTCACCGAAGGTTCAGCAGCTGCCGTTTTCCTCGTAGTTGGAGTAATGCTCGTGGTGGTGCAAGGTGGTCTCATTGGCCCGCTCACAAAAGCTTTTGGTTCTCAGCGCCTCCTCGTTGCGGGTTTCGGCACGCTCATTGCCGGGTTCTTAGTTCTCTCCATTGCAGAAGTGTGGGTGCTGCTCTTTCTCGCACTTGCACTCTTGTCTTTGGGTCAAGGTTTAGTAACACCATCACTCACCAGCGTTGTTGTCGATTCAGCCACCCCTGACCGTCGCGGTGAAGTATTGGGTGTTCAGCAATCTGCAGGAGCACTGTCACGCATTATTGGCCCAGCAATCGCCGGGCTACTTTTTGATCATGCTGGTATTGCGTGGCCATATGTTGTTGCTGCAGTTCTCACAGGCGCAGCACTTGCTACGGTTTCTCGTAGGAAATAAACAACATGAAAGAGCATTTTAGAAACGACAACCAACGTAATGCTGCCGGTGAAGACAGGGCGTTAAGCGGTTTGTCGTCGTTCGATGCTCAACTGGGTCCGTCGCACATGGGTTACATTCCATCACTCGACGGCCTGCGCGCCTTAGCGGTTCTCGCAGTCATTTTGTACCACGCACATTTCAGTTGGATTCGTGGTGGGTTCATTGGTGTTGAGGTCTTTTTTGTCGTCAGTGGTTTCCTCATTACCTCATTGTTGTTGGAAGAGTCTGAAGACACCGGAGGAATTTCTCTTCGTCAATTTTGGCTTCGTCGCGCCCGGCGTTTACTTCCTGCATTATTTTCCATGTTGGTTGCCGTTTCGGCGTGGGCGCTGTTGTTTTCAAAATACAAAGTGGGGCAGTTGCGCCACGACTTCTTGTCTGCAGTTTTTTACATCTCGAACTGGTGGCAAATTTTTTCAAGCGATGTTCCCTATTTCGCCCCGAAAGACCCACCACTACTACGCCACTTATGGTCACTTGCAGTAGAAGAACAATGGTATTTACTGTGGCCAATTGCATTTATTGCATTGTTCAAGTGGGGTAAAAATCGTGCGAAAGTCGCTCAGGCGTTGCTTGTTATTGCAGCTTCCATCATGGTGTTCACAGCTATTGCTTACTCTTCAAGCAACAGCGACCGCATTAACTTTCTGTATCTCTCCACCATGACGCGGTCAACTGGGTTGCTACTCGGTGCAGCCGGCGCGTGCTTGTGGAGGCCATGGCGCCTTGTAGGAATTGCACAACGAGGGCGCACCTCGGCAGCCGATATGCCAGAGCGCGTTCTCAACCTTGCGGCGTTGGTCAGCGGTTCGCTACTAGTGCTCATGGCATTGGGTCTCACAGTCTCTGGCGCCCCGTTATACAGAGGCGGTCTAGTTCTCGTATCGCTTTCTTCTTTGGTGCTCGTGGCGTGTGCAGTGCACCCCAACGCAGTAGGCGTGCAGAAATTTCTTGGTTACACGCCTCTTGTGGAAATAGGGAAGCGCTCGTACGGGTTGTATCTCTGGCATTGGCCAATTTTCTTGTTTACAAATGCGCGTGAATCAACAGCAAAGTTTTTCATTGCAGTTGTTGTTACCGCAGTCGTCACCGAGTTGTCGTACCGCTGTATTGAAATGCCTATACGCAACGGCTTCATTGGGCGAGCCCGCGAGACATTGCGCAATTTCAACCATCCATCCCGTCGCGACATGGTCATTATTGCAAGTAGTTATGCAACGGCGGCCGGAGTGCTCGTTGCTTCAGTAAGTATTGCGTTGGCTTTTACTACCCCGGTCGATTTGTCGGTCGACAGCGGTAACGACTTGGAGTTTGGGGCAACCACCACAATTGCTGGGGCGACTCCCACCACCTTGAATGGCGTTATTGCGCCTTCAACAACACTGCCAACCCTTGCCAACCCCATCCGCTTAGTCATTGTGGGCGACTCGCAAGCCAAAGCCCTTGCCAAGAATCTTCCCGTCGGTATTGAAAAAACTTTCGCTACTACCGATGGCGGTGTATCAGGTTGCGGCGTGTACGACACGGGAACGGGAATAAGCCCATCAATTGACTTCAAGCAATCATTTGAATTTTGCCGTGGCTGGGAAAAGAAATGGACCGCTTCAGTTCAAAAAGCAAAAGGTCAATTAGCTCTCGTCATGCTGGGTGCATGGGAAGTTCTCGATGTGTTGGGTGGAGGAGTGAATTATTCACTGGGTTCTGCACAAGCCAATACCTTTTTCAAAACGCAAGTGAAGCGTGGTGTTGATGCCCTGGTTCTGGGTGGAGCAAAAGTTGCACTTTTAGAAGTGCCATGCATGCGTCCGAAAGATGTAAAGGGGGCGGGTATTCCGCCGCTTCCCGAACGCGGCGACGACACACGAACGGCTCAACTCAATCAGTTGCTCCAAGAAGTAGCAAATGAAAATGCAGCAACAACCACCTTCGTAAAAGGCCCACGCGAATGGTGCACAAGCTCAATTATTGGTAATGATTTGGGCTACCGCTGGGATGGGGTACACGTGTACAAGCCCGGCGCAAAATTGATTATGGACACCATCGCACCATCGTTACTTGCTATTCCCTTGCAGTAACTGCTTAGAGCAACTTAAATGCCGCAATGGCAACGCTCATGAGCAAAGTATTGATGCCTAGTATCCCCATGAACATGCGATGAGTTTGGTGATTCAACTCTTTATGCAAATCAAGAAAACCTGCCTGCATTTCTTTGCGGAGTACATCGATTTCTAATCGAAACTCGCTGCGTAGAGATGCGAATTCGCCATACATCTCTTTGCGCAAAACGCCCGTTTCGTCGA
>JBAXNF010000011.1:0-22088 GCA_037133935.1 bacterium | reverse complement strand
CCCCAGTAGCCACGCCGGTAGCTGCTCCTGCACCGGTAGCAGTTCCAGTGGTACCACCAGTAGTGGCCCCAGCTCCGGTTGCAGTTCTCACTTTTACTCCAGAGACACTTCCTGTCATAGGCGCAAAGGGTGAACCTGTTGCGATGTTGCAAAACGCGCTCATTCTTGCTGGCGTCGAAGTAAAGGGTGGCGCTGACGGAGTATTTGGTAATGGAACAAAAGCTTCAATCACCTCATTTCAAAAAATAAAGAACATTGTTGCAACGGGCAAGGTTGACGTAGACACGGCAATTGAGCTTGGTCTTCTCCCCCGCCCAGTTCTCGATGTAACAATTGCAGTATTTCCTGTGCAACCAGCTTGCTACTTCATTGACACCTGGCAAGAGGCACGGGGCGCAACACGTCTTCACGAAGGTGTTGACATCATTGCGAATCGTGGAACACCATTGCTCGCCGTCAGTGATGGCACCATCACACGAGCTTATGACGCCGCTACTAGTTCATTATCTGGCAACGCCTTACGCCTTACAACTGCAGATGGAACTTACTTCTTCTACGCCCACCTTGATTCAATTGCCCCAGGTGTTGCTGCTGGTACAGCTGTAAAGGCCGGACAAGTAATTGGTTTCGTTGGTTCAACTGGCAACACGAATACCAACCACCTGCATTTCGAAGTTCACCCCAAAGGTGGAGCCGCTGTGAATCCATTTCCCATCGTTAAAGCAGTTGATGCTTGCAAGAAGAAGTAACTATTTCCGAATCTCATAAAAGGCGTTAACAGAGTGTGCAATATCTAATTGTTGAAAGGAACTAAAGCCAGCTTGACGTGCGAAATCCTCAGCTAAAAGTGATGGAAAACCAAGTGTTCCCAGCCCTTCTCCATTGTGATCCGACAAAGCAGAAGCCATGCAAGAGAGAACACTGATTCCATACATTAATGCGGCCATAGGGTTTTTACTGACGTTCTCCTGAAGCGTATTGCCTGCTTTAATGTCGACGAGAAGCCATGATCCATCTTCTTTCAACATGCGGTATATATCTTCAATCATTTTGCGCGGATGCGTCATATCGTGAATGCAATCAAATGTTGTAACGAAGTCAACTGAAGAACTCTTGGGCAAATCTGACATTTTCGCATTCATAAAATTCACGTTGCTCAGACCCGATTGAACCAACTTTTCCGCTGCCCTAGCAAGCGCATGCTCAGATATATCAATACCAACAAAAGTGCTCTTCGGGAACTGCTTTGCCATGAGCAACACAGCCGACCCTGCTCCACATCCAATGTCTACAACGCTCATCCCGGCCGTCAACTTATCGACCACTCCTGACAGCGTCGGCAACACAAGATTCACAAGGAAGGCATTGCTCCACGGTTCAAAAGAGCGCTCAATACCGACTGCACCATCTGGTCCGTGCGCGTCGTAATCGAAACCGATACCGGTACGAAAAGATTCCGGCAAATCTTTCAGCCTGTCAAAGGTAGCGGGGAGACGATGGAACATACCCATGCCAAATGCTGGATGCTCTTCATTCGCCAACACTGCTACTGCTTCGGGTGTGAGTTTGTAAGTTGTGTTTTCGTCAATGTGCCCGGCAGCCTCGTGAGCTTCATATGAATACCCCGCAGTCACAATTCGCGCCGCTACCTGATTAGCGCACCACTCTCTTACCCATCTTTCAGAAAGGTTTGCTTCTTGCGCAATACCTTTGCTCGTCAAACCGTCAGATGCCGCCAGAATGCGATACAAACCCAATTGATCGCCGATATGAATCATGCCCGCGGTTACAGCGCCTGATAACTGCGAGAAAACATTAAAGGAGAAAAGCTTCAGCGCTTCTGGGTCTAGTGCTCGATCGGGCGAAGTCATCTATTGATGGTAGACCTTTGTTGATAAGGCGCTTGGCGATCAGACCGTTCGGTGGCTCTTCGGCAAATGTTCAACGCCAGACAACCGAGTCAATGAAAAAGTGACACCATCTGACAATGCAAGTGGCTCAACTTCAGAGATAGAGGCGTGCCCCAGCACAAAACGCTCCCATTCCCATGGTGTTGGCTCCAAACCAAGTAAATGGCAAATGACAACAGAATTTGTTCCGGCGTGGGCAACGAAAGCTATGTGTTTGTCCAATGTATTTCCATGGGTCCACACCGGAAGTTCACTATCGACTTTTTCATAGCACCGTTCTTGTAAGAACTGCGCACAATCGCTGTTGATTCGCTTGACGAAGTCGGAAACCGCTTCGCCACCGTTGATACCACCCCAGCGTTGGTTACTCGGCCGCGAACGTTCTTCTTTATACGCCTCTACTGCCTTCTCCACAGGAGTGCCATGCCAAATAGGGTTGCGAATTTCCTGCAACCAATCGGCAGTAACGCTTGTTCGTCCACTTTGTTGAAGAAGAGGCGCTGCAGTTTGCTGGGCACGCAATAGCGGGCTGACATAAATTTCATCGAAGCGAGTGTCGGCAAGATACGTCGCTACCATCTCGGCCTGTTCGCGGCCCTTGAGGGTCAAAGGAGGGTTATCGACGTTGAGTCCATCTTTTACCCATTCGGGTTCTCCGTGTCGAATGAGAGTGATACGCATATGACTATCTTAGACGCGGAAATACAGCCTGCCTAAGTGCAAGTATGTATGAATGTCGCAAAATATAAATGAACTCAGCGTGAACTGGGCAACTCTTTGGGAAGCACTTGCCGATGAACGACCTAACGACGTAGCTGTTGTACTTGGTGATGCAGAAATTAAATGGGGCGAACTCGACGAGCGATCGGCACAACTCGCATCGGTGTTTTCTCAACAAGGTGTTGGCCCAGGCTCAAAAGTTGCTCAGCTGTTGTTCAACGATGCCGCATACATCGAATCTATTTATGCGCTTTTCAAACTACGCGCAACGCCAGTAAACATTAATTATCGTTACCTGCAAGGCGAAATTGCATACATTCTCAATAATTCCGAATCAGAGGTGCTCGTCTATCATGCATCTCTAGCCGAGCAATTAGTTGGTATTAAAGATCTTGTTCCCTTGTTGAAAACACTTGTCTGTGTAAACGACGTTGGCCCAGAATTCAATCCAGAAAAAGGACATCTCAAATACGAAGAAGTTCTTTCCAGCGCTATTCCAGCTCAACGTATCGAACGTTCTGGCGAAGATCTTTTGTTCCTCTACACAGGTGGTACGACAGGTATGCCCAAAGGGGTGATGTGGAGACACGTAGATCTTTTTGGCGTACTTGCGTTTTCTGGCTACCACGCATTAGGTCTACCTATTCCCACAACAGTGCAGCAAGTTGGTCAAACTGCAGCTCAACTAGCGTCCGAAAAAAAGAGCCCTACTAACCTCTGCGCAGCACCTCTCATGCATGGTGTTGCTCTATTTCTCGCCATGTCTAGTTTTGTACTTGGGGGGAAAGTTATTCTTCTCAAATCACGAAAATTTGACGCCAAGGAACTCCTCGATCTATCAGAAAAATATTCCGTGACGCAGTTGTCCATTGTTGGCGATGCATTCTGTAAACCAATCACTCGTTACCTACAAACACTCGTAGAACAAAATCAGCCGCTTCCGCATCTGGAGAGCATCATTCGCATTACTTCCTCTGGCGCCACTTTTTCAGGCGATCAAAAGTCGTTGCTCCAGAAGTACATGCCGAACGCAACCATTATTGACATGCTTGGTGCAAGTGAAGGTGGTCCGTTTGGTATTGCAATGACCGCACCAAATGAAGACCCCATCGCTACTGCTGTTTTCATTGCTCCCCCCAATGCAACAACATTCAACGATGAAACGTGGGAACCGCTACCCCGCGGAAGCACAGTGCCAGGAGTTTTAGGTGTTTCGGGCCCTATGCCGCAGGGCTACTACCGAGATGAAGCAAAAACCGCTCAAACTTTCAAAGAGATCAACGGCGTGCGGTACACCATCCCAGGTGACTACGCGTTGATTGATGCACAAGGAGTGATGCAACTACTCGGACGCGGATCCGTTTGCATCAACAGCGGTGGTGAGAAAATTTACCCGGAAGAGGTAGAAGTAGTAGCACGATCAATTTCGGGCATTGCCGATTGCACCGTTGTTGGAGTTCCCGATGACCGCTTCGGAAATGCAGTAACAGCTGTTGTTTCGCGAAATCCTGATTCCTCTATCACGGCTGAGGAACTATTAACAGAAATGCGCAAGACTCTTGCGGCGTATAAGTGCCCACGCCACGTGGTGTTTGTTGATGCTGTTTACAGAAGCCCAAGTGGCAAGGCCGATTACAACATCACACGTGACATTGCGATGGGCCTACTGAAGATTTAGTCGACCTTAAGAATTCCTGCTTCACGAGACCTCGTGGTGGCAGCGCCCATTTTTGTGCCGTCATACCCAACTCGTAGGCCTGGCGTTACCTCAATCACAATACGGTCGGGCGAATCGAGCATCATCGCAAATTCTTTGATGCGATTTTCACCGAATTTTTCGTACAGTCTTTCTGCGAGAGCCCTGTAGAACCATTTCTTTGTATCGGCGTCGTCGAGTACGCGCGCAGTTCCTTTGTAAGTAACCGTACGGCTTCCGCCCATCTCCATGCCTGCAGAGGTAATGACTAACACAACTCGCGGGTCGCGGCGGATTGCAGGCACGCGCTTACGATGTGCAGCTGACGTCATCCAGAATTTTCCGTCGGCATAGAAGTAGCTCAAAATGGAAGCCATTGGTGAACCATCTTTTGTGGTCCAACAAAACGTCAATTCCTTCTGCTGTGACAGCATGAGAGTCTCAACATCTGCATCGAGACCATAAACGGTCACATCTTCGTAATTGGTAATGAGTTTTTCTTCCATGATCCCTACTTGATTGGTAACGGTGAAATTAATTTAGATCAGCTAAGCCTTGTCGCGTAAGTCGAAGTGCGCTGCGTGTGCCGAATGCCCACCGTCGACCATCAGCGTGGTACCAGTGATAAATGAAGCTGCTGGAGACGCCAAGAAATAGAAAGCTTCCGCAAGTTCGCTCGGTTGCCCCCAACGCCGTAATGGTATGCGCTTAGCCATTTCATCCATTGCGCCCGGAACACCCTTGAGACGCTCAGTGATGCCCGTTTCTACTGGCCCTGGGCCGACACCATTCACACGAATGCCGTAAACACCAAGGTCAACAGCCGCAGCGCGCACAAGGTTGAACACGGCGGCTTTAGATGCGTTATAGGCGTAGTTGCCAGGGTCTCCTCGTAATCCACATGTAGAGGCCGTTGCCAATATGACACCCGAACCGGCTTTTTTCATCACTTCTGCGGCGTTTCGAATGCCGTGAACCACGCCGGTGACATTGACAGCCATGATTCGTTCGAACTTTTCTACTGCGCCGGGGTCTTCCCACGGCAGAGTTCCCACCATTCCGGCGTTCAATACAGAAACCGATAATCCGCCGAAATGAGACATTGCTGCCTGTACTAAGGCCGCATTGTGGTCTCCATCAGACACATCGCCTGGAAGAGCGAGAAACGATTGAGCATCTGGAGACGCACTCACCCATTTCAGACTGTCGCTAGAAATGTCGTTAACGACCACTCGATAACCCCGGGAGGCGAAAAGTTCGGCCGTTGCCCGACCAATTCCAGAACCCGCTCCTGTAACTATTGCGACTTCGCTACTACTCATGGTCTTACCCTATGCTGGGGCACATAGTCATCTAGTACTGGGGAAAATTATGGATCTTGGATTGCGTGGGAAAAAAGCCATTGTTACTGGCGGTAAGCGTGGATTGGGTTTTGCAATCGCAACTCTCCTGGCCAAAGAAGGCGCCGATATTGCAATTTGTGCGCGTGGCGATGTGAGCGAGTCAGTAGCTGCTCTTTCAGCACACGGAACCAAGGTTGTTGGTGCAGGCATCGATGCTTCTAATGGTGACGAGTACAAAACTTGGCTGAAAACAGCCAGTGATCAACTTGGTGGCTGCGACATTTTTATTCACAACATGTCTGGTGCTTCAGGTCGTGGCGAAGAACAGTGGACCAAGAACCTCGAACTCGACGTGTTGGGCCTTGTGCGTGCGCAAGAAGTATTAGCGCCCATAATGGAAGCAGGAGGCGGCGGCTCCATTGTTTGTTTGTCAACAATTGCAGCGCAAGAAGAATTTGCTGGTCCGGGAAGTTTTGGAGCAATGAAGGCTGCTATGACTGCATATGCAAACAACTTGGCTCAGTCTCTTGCCGGAAAAAACATTCGCGTCAACATCGTTTCACCGGGTCCCGTCTATTTCGATGGCGGCAACTGGGACACCATTAAACAGAACATGGAAGATTTCTACAATTCCATTGTTGCAAAAATGCCAATTAAGCGTCTCGGTGAACCACAGGAAGTTGCAAACGTCGTAGCTTTCCTTGCATCGCCTGCCGCAAGCTTGGTAACAGGCAGCAACGTAACTGTCGATGGTGGATACACAAAGCGCATCAAGTTCTAAACCATGAAAGCTGGTCTCGTTACAGGTCATCGAACATTTACCATTGTCGATGTACCCGAACCAGTTGTCTCTGAGGGCAAAGCAGTAGTTCATGTCGACAGCTGCGGCATTTGTGGAACAGACCTGCACGGGTTTCTCTCACACGACCCTTATAACCCAGCAATTTGCGGACATGAGTTCTCTGGCACTGTTTCGGCTGTGTCGAAAGAAATTCGTCATATCCGCGAGGGCGACCGTGTTGTGTGTGGCATCGCTCCAGCCTGTGGCAAATGCCCACAGTGCTTAGGTGGTCAAAGTGGTTATTGCATGTACGCCTTTTTGGGAATGATTGGACGAGACCCCTTAGCACCGCCTCATGGTGGCTTTGCGCCTCGCATAGCCCTCGATGCAATGCGACTAGTAAAAACCAACGGTGCTCTCAGCGCTTCACAGGCATCTATTGTTGAACCGGCAACGGTTGCATATCACGCGGTCATGCGCACGCTTCCGCGTCCCGACCAAGAAGTTGTGGTGCAGGGTTGTGGCCCCATTGGTTTGCTCACCTTGCAAGCCGCAAACGCTGCAGGAGCCGGCCGAGTTGTGGCAATTGAGCCCAATGCCCTGCGCAGAGAGAAAGCCCTCATGGTTGGGGCGCATGAGGCAATAACGCCAGAGGAAGCGAAAGAACGCTATTCACACAAGGGTGCCGATCTCATTTTTGAATGTGCCGGCATTCCTCCAACAATCCAGTCGGCTGTCGACATGATTCGCAGAGGCGGAGTTGTCAACTTAGTGGGGCTCGCTAGTGGTACTGCCACAATTAACCCCCACACCTGGCTATTGAAAGAAGCAACTGTTATTTCCTCTCTCGGCTATATGCACCATGAATTTTCAGATGTAATGAACCTCATTGCAGATGGTCGTATTCTTGTAGAACCACTACACGACAAAACGGTGTCTCTCGAAGAACTCCCTGCTGCTATTGAAGCACTTGCCGATAATCCATCGAGTGCGGTCAAGATCTTGGTAGATCCAAATTCTTAGGTTCTAACCACTCGAAGTAGTTGCATTGACGTCGATACCACAGGCAGCGAATATTGGGTTAAACGCTTTTTGCATGTCATTGACATTTGTCTGAGTTTGAGAAACTAATTGAGCTTTTTCGCCTAGACACCTTGCGACATCATTGGTCACCTCGATGCCCAACGACTCTGCAATGGTGAGCCCTAACGAAATATTCTCACTCATTGCAGGTGGATCTGGATTGATGCGATCGTTCACGATGGACAAGAGCGATGTAGACGTAGCAATTATTTCAACAACGCTGTCTGGAGGAGCAATGTTATTTGGCACTTCAGATTCACAGTTTTTAAGCAAGTATTCTGAAATACGTGCGATGTGTCTTGTTGTCGTAATTGCTGCATATTCGCCAAGAACCTCATCGATGGAACTATTAGTTGCTGCTACAGAAGAATCCCACGACAAGTTAGACATCACCTCAAATAAAGTTTGGTTTACCCTAATAAGGTACGCGAAGTCACCATCGAGCGATGTTGGTCCGACGTCTTGAGCAACTGTCAGCGCATCAAGATCATCAAGTATTTGCGACTTCAAAGAGAGACCTGTGTAAGAGCCGAATGATTGCGGCATATTGCCAGCGTTATTATTGGCAGTATCGAGGCGACTAGAACGCTGGCAAAGTGCATTTTTCTGTATTGCTCCTGCGCTACAGCTCACCGTTACTACAACGAACGCAAGTAGCGTGACGGAGTGCAGTGATTTACGTAACATCATGGTTAGTTTATGTCTCCTATCGTTGCCGTCAGCGCACCAAACATCTAACGTGTGCATATGTCGTCTATTGATTTTGCATCGTTGTTACTACGACTCGCCCTTGGTGGAATGATAGTCCTCCATGGTTTGAACAAAATGAAAAGCAAACAGAGCCTCACAGGAACCGGGCAGTGGTTCGCCTCAATTGGTATGCGTCATCCACAAAAACAAGCACTCCTTGCAGCTTTAACCGAGACGCTCAGTGGGCTCTTCATACTTCTCGGGCTCTTCACTCCTCTTGCATGTGCAGCACTCATTTCCACGATGATTGTCGCAATTGTTGTTTCTCATCGCAAATCAGGTTTTTTCATTTTCAATGAAGGTCAAGGTTGGGAGTATTGCGCCTTTATTAGCGTCACCGCATTGGCTCTAGCGACAACGGGATCGGGTAGATATTCACTCGATCACGCTCTTAATATTTTCACCGACGAATGGATCTCGTTCGCTCTCTGTGCAGCAATAGCGGTCGTCGGCTCTACCCTGCATCTCGCCCTCTTTTATCGTCCAACATCCAAATAACAAGAAACGACTTCTTTAAGATGCGTCGAATAACAAAACCCCTGCTAATCGTCTCTTGTTTCCTCATTGGAGCAATGTGGATTTACGCTCTGTTTTTTTCGAGCAAAGAATCCATTAATAAAATTGGTGATGAATCATGGAAGGCTACTGCCGAGAAAATTTGTGCAGTTTCCGAGAAAGAGCGAATGACGCTTATCGATCTACGCAAAGTTAAAGATTCAGGAGATAACGCTCTCTCGGAACGAGCTCAAATCATAGACAAGGCGACAGACTCACTAGAGCGTGCAGTGAACTCCCTTGCAGCAATATCTATTTCTGATTTAAAAGGACAGGCTCTGGTTCCACTTTGGTTGGCCGATTACCGTACTCATATTGCAGACCGGCGTGAATACGCAGATGACCTTCGCACTGGTGTGAACGAACCGTTCTCAGAAACCGTGACAGAGGGCTTGCCCATTAGCGAAAAAATAGCAACATTTGCTGCCGACAACGCGGCGCCCAGTTGCGCTCCGCCTATTGATCTGTCGGTATAGAAACCCAACCTTCACCACTGCGATACTGCTTAATAACGCGTGCGGGTGCACCAACAGCCACGGAATAATCGGGGATGACACCGCTAACAACTGACTGCGCACCGATCACCACGTGTTCTCCGATATTTGACCCTGGAAGAACGACGCTTCCATGGCCTATCCAACTACCTTTTCCGATACGAACCGCACGCTCGGGTTGGCTCTGCTGCGAAATTGGTCGAGAGATATCTTCGTAACCATGATTTTGGTCGGTGATATACACGTGATGCCCCGTCCACACATCATCTTCAATCAAAATTGAAAAGTGTCCAACAATGCCACTGCCGCGGCCAATTAAGCATCTGTTTCCGATACTGACGACCGGTGTCACCACGCATTCCTGACCCGGAACCATTCCTGCGGACAGGGCAACGTGCTCACCAATCATTGTGTCGCTTCCGATTGAAATATATTGCTCGTTGAAAATTGTCGTTTGCGGGAAGCAAATAACGCTGCGATCTCCAAATTGTAGGAACTTTTTACCAGAAGCATTTTGCGCTCCGATGGCCCCGTACAGAACAACTCGCTGTCGTAATGACTGCACCACTTGATGCAAAAAGTTATTCATTCGCTGGTTTCTCACGTGTGAAATCTACCCAATGGAACGAGTTACGCTCTTGTCGTGAGTTCTATTGCCGTTACCTGGATTGTTGGTGGTCACCCATATGACGAAATTGCGTTCGGTGACATGCTCAACAGTCTGGAAGGAATTGATTCGAAAGTCCTGAAGTGGCCCGACGCGGCAGCACTCTTCACAACAAAGGCCATCGAAAAAATGCATAGGGAAGGCGGCGTACTAGCTCTTTATGATCTTCCCGGAATTCAGTTCAACCGTGGTAGCGAACCCGACCTTGTTGACCCATCAACAGAAGTGACGGACGCATGGCAGAGACTGACACAATTAGGTATCCCCATTTTGGCCATGCACCACGCCATTGCTTCGTGGCCCACTTGGCCTCTGTTCGCGGAAATACTGAAAGGCCGTTTCCACTACGTGCCCGCCGAACTGCGGGATAAAGAGTACATAGATAGTGGCTGGGCGAACCCAGTTCACCAGGTGTTCGATGTGCTTCTCCCCTCGCACCCTATTTGCGACGGGTTACCAGAATCTTTTGAACTCACCGACGAGACCTACCTCTGCCCTATTTTCGAAAATGAAGTAACTGCACTTATTTCCACCCGTGCATCAAGCCACTCCTCAAATTTTTCTTCTGCATATGCTGCTATCCGACGCGAAGATCAAGGTGATTGGTTTCACCAAGATGAATCGAGACTTGTTGCGTGGACTCACAAATATGAAATGAGCACAGTTGTTTACCTGCAACCAGGTGACGGACCTCTTGCTTTCAACAACAACCATTACCGCAAACTCATCAGCAACACCTTGTGTTGGCTCGGCAAGGAAAGACTAAATGACAATGAAAAATGAAAAAACTCAGAAGTTGAGCGCCCGCTACGACATCATTCAAGTGAGTTACAAATACGCGATGGGTATAGATCACCGCCAATGGGATCTTTATGAAACCTGTTTCACCGATGAGTGTGAATTCGACTTCTCTTCCTTCTCTGGGAAACCACCCACCACCCTTACGGCAAAACAATGGCGTACCAATGTCGAGTCATTAAATGGCAACTTCGATGCCACTGCACACCAAATGACTAACCACGTCATCAGCAAACTGAAGAAATCAAGTGCTACCTGCATCACCGAACTCAGAGCACAGCACTGGTTCTCACACGAAACGATGTCCAATCTGGGGCACACAAGCGAAGTAAACTGGTGCGAGCTTGGCGGCCACTACACCAACGATCTGGTACGCGAAGGCAAAACATGGAAAATTGCACGTTGCGCACTCAATGTGAGGTGGCGATTGGGTAATGAAGCAATATTTGAAATGGCCCGAGGAAGAAATACTGCTCAGTAACACCATAAACTTGTGAGATGGAACTTTCTCAAGCCTTGTATACCACCCGAGCAATGCGTCGAGTGAAGCCAGATCCAATACCCGACACAGTTCTCGCCAAACTCCTCGACGCTGCGGTACGTGCGCCATCTGGTGGCAATACACAAAGTTGGCGGTTTCTCCTCGTCTCAGACCCTGCCAAACGCATCGCTCTACAAAAGATGTACCGCGAAGGTCTGACCGACTTGAATGCAACCAAGTACAAAGCTGTCATGGATCTCATCAAAGACGGTGACCCAACTGATCCAGAAGTTATTCAGGCCAAAAAGACGAATGCATCTGCGGAATGGCTAGCCGACAACTTGCACATCGTTCCCACCTTGCTTTTTGCCTGGGGAAAGCCAAACGGCGAAAGTTCTATCTACCCCGCCTTATGGAGCCTCCAATTAGCTGCAACCGCAGAAGGAATTGGGACCTCTTTGACCACCTTGCTTTTCAAGAACCACACGCAGCAGGTACTTGAACTACTTGGTGCCCCTGAGCCCGGCGTGTGGGTTCCCATGGCCATGATTACTCTCGGCTACCCCACTGGCAAGTGGGGTGTTGCACAACGTCAACAGCCACATGAAGTCACGTTCCAAGACACGTGGGGAAATCCTGTTCCTTGGAGAGTTGATAAGCCACTCTGGCAGTAGCGTTCAATCGCCAGTTATTGAGGAAAGCCATGACAACACCTATACGTAAACCTGTCACAGTTCCCATGCTTCAAGTAATGAAGTCTGCCGGGGAAAAAATCGTAATGGTCACAGCCTACGACTCAACGTTCGCAAGAATTATTGATGACGCGGGCGTTGATGCCATTCTCGTCGGCGACTCAGTTGCCACGGTCATGCAGGGGCACCACAACACCATTCCTGTGACATTGAATGAAATGGCGTACCATACGGCGCTTGTGCGTCGTGCCCAACCAAAAGCATTGGTTGTTGGTGATCTGCCCTTTGGCAGCTACCAGGTGAGTGCCGGCCAAGGCATTGAGAGCTCTGTGGTTCTGATGAAGGCTGGTGCTCAATGCGTCAAACTCGAAGGTGGAACGACCGTTGCTACGACTATTGAAGCAATTACACGAGCCGATATTCCGGTGATGGGCCATATTGGACTCACGCCACAGAGTGTTCATCGCATGGGCGGGCACAAAGTACAGGGTCGCGTCGATGGCGTAGAGCCAGGCGGTCGACAAAGGCTTCTTGACGATGCACATGCAGTTGAACAGGCCGGAGCCTTTGCGGTTGTTCTTGAAGGCATACCTACAGAATTGGCCCAAGAGATCACATCAAAAATCTCCATACCAACTATTGGTATCGGCGCTGGATCTTTCTGCGATGGGCAAGTTTTGGTGATGCACGATATTCTCGGACTCTCCGAGCGCGAACTTACATTCACTAAGAAATACGTCGACATGAGATCGTTAGCTACGAATGCTTTCCAAGAGTTTGCTCAAGACGTACGCAATGGTTCATGGCCCGATGACAAACATTCTTTCCACTAAACAATGCACATTTTACGGAGCGTTGAAGAGCTGCGTTTACTACGCGCACAGACCTTAGCTAGTTCAAAAACTATTGGCTTCGTGCCCACAATGGGCGCTTTGCACTTGGGTCACGCTGAATTGTTAAAAGTTTCAACCGAGAAATCAGATGTAACAATTGCATCAATCTTTATCAACCCGAAGCAATTTAACTCAGCGTCAGATTTAGCAAAGTATCCACGCACCGTTGAAGAAGACCTAGACACCTGCAGAACATTCAATGTTGACTACGTCTATTTACCTGAGATATCAGATATCTACCCTGAAGGATTCGACACCTTCATCACACCCGGATCACTCGGTTCGCTATTCGAAGGCGCATCGCGTCCCGGACACTTCGCCGGAATGGCAACAGTTGTTGTGAAGCTGTTCAACCTTGTGCAACCTAACATTGCCTTTTTCGGCAAAAAGGATTATCAGCAACTCGCAATTATACGGCGTTTCGTAGCAGACCTTAATTTCCCAATTCACATTCACGGCATGGAGACTGTTCGAGAAGCCGACGGACTAGCGCTCTCAAGCCGCAATGCTCAACTTACTGATGGCGAGAGAAATGAAGCGCCCAAGTTTTTTGAAATCCTCCAGATGTTTAACCGCTCTTTTTCCAGCACTAACAGTCTCAATGCAGCCATCTCAGATGCAACAGCACAATTCAATAATATGGTGAACTTTCAACTTGATTACTTCGATGTTGCAGAACAAGACTCGTTGCAACCTTCTCGAGATACAAGCAAGCGCTTAGTTGCACTAGGTGCAATATTGGGTTCACAGGTGCGACTCATCGACAATCAAGAGCTGCAGTGACATGAAGTCGAACGCTCCCAAATTCACTGCAATAGAACATACGAATACATACAGAGACTCATGCGCTCGATTTTCTAGTGTTATTGGCGAACTGTCAGCGAAGGAAACGCTCGTCCAAATACAGAGCTGTCCAGACTGGAATATCCACGACCTTTTGAGCCACGTCACCGGGCTTTGCGTCGCAATATCGCAAGGTGATGCACCGCCTGCCGATACGCAGAATTGGGTCGATCAGCAGGTCATCTCGAGAAGAGGTCTTTCTTCAACAGAGATCACTGCACAGTGGCAGGGATCTTTGAATGATTTCTCAGCAATTGCTACCTCTGACATGCGGTTAGCCATGCCACTGACATACGACTTGTTGGTACATGAATTTGACCTACATCATGCGTTGCAAAACCCGCCTGTCTTAACCGATAACGAAGCACTGCTCCTCGCAATGAATGTTGCAGCACTCATCCTCCATGGCGATATCTCAAAGGCTGAAGTCGGTTCGCTCTTGCTGGTTGCCAATGACTACGAGTGGCAATGTGGCTTGGGTGACGTAATTGCCACTCTCGATCTCAGTGCAGCAACGAATCCTATTTTTGAATTGGTACGTCTCACCGGAAGTAGACGGTCTCAGAGCCAACTATTTGCTTATCCATGGCAAGGTGACTTCGAACGCATACTTCCGCTGTTGTCGCATATGGAACTACCGCTTCACGACATCGTTGAATAGTTAGCGCCGCACATCGCTGTCGGTTTGTTGTACCCGCAATCGCACTGTATGCACACCGTCACCAGAGAGAACTCCCCCACGGGCCAAAAGCCGGCCACCTTGCCAATTGGAAAGACCAAGTTCGGGTCTGTTCAAGGCATATTGACCGTCTACCCAACGCGTGAATCCGTTGCCCACAAATGGTGCATTACATTCGCGCCAGATGAGGTCATGATCTCTTTGATCCTGAGAAAGACACGAAACAATAAATTGCGGGCTGTGGGCGTTGAAAGATACTACGCAATCATGCAAGCTCGACTCGAATGAAAGCGCCAACTCTGGCTGATCTTCCCATTCATATTCCAGCGCATAATCAATGTTGTTGCTCCACTCAATGTTGACATTGACCGGAATATCGCAACTATCAAGAAATTTCTTTGAAGTGTGAGATACATGAACAATGGCATGGGTATTGCGATGCGTTGCCGCGTGAGAGATACCCTTCAACACAGCTTGAATATTGTGCACAGAAGCATCGCTGGTCATCGCAACAACATTCAGTGTGTTGCACACTTTGCGATCTAAAGAGTTCATAACGAAAGATGCGATGTCATCAGTGTCTGCCGATTGACCAATAATCATCCAGGCACCACCTGTTCCGTGCAAACTCACCGCCGTGCCAGATTGGCGAGCAACTGCACCTAACTGGGCAACTGCATTGCCGGAACCGCGGGCAATTGCAAGTGACAGCCCAGAATGAGAAAATAGGGCCCAGCCAGCACCATGTGTTGGACTGTCGATGAGCACTACAGATTTCTCTGGCAACCCCGATGCAATGAGGGCCGGAACCAGCATGTGTTTTGAGATGGCACGTGCGGTGCCTAATGCATCGCTGCCGATACGAAATACCACAGTATTGCCAGTACGCAAAACACCCGTTGCATCGGCAAATACATTGGGTCGACCTTCGAATACGAAACCAACTACGCCAAGTGGCGCACGCACCACTTCAACATTCCATCCATCGTGTTCGATGTTGCTCATGACGAGATCTCGGGCGAGGTCCAATTGTGACCACATCAACAAACCCTCAACCATGTCGTTTCGCATTTTTTCGTCAATTCGCAACCGCGTCACCGACCGACCTTTTTTTAAAGCCGATTCAACGTCTACATCGTTGGCAACTTGCACATAGTGAAAGAGATTATTGTCGGCCAGCAATTCGGCGAATTTTTCATAGAAGCGAGAGATTTGCTCATCACCCACATGCGCCAGTGCCGTGAAGGCTTCGGCTGCTTCGGTAACAGCAGCATCTGCAATCTTCAAATCGGTCGCGGTCATTCGTAAAAGTTCTCTCATCTCCTGCAGTGCAATCAGGGAATCGCCCGGTTGGAATGCATCGGCCAGTTCCCGAGAAACGCGCACCCACTGATTTCCACACAAAATGCGCTGGCCAGCCTCAAGTGCGTCCACTTTTTCCACGCCAGATACATCGGAGTTCATATAGAAGCAGATTACGACATAGTGTGGCAAACATGCAGAATTCCAGCAATATCTATTTTCGCCAGTTGCTTTCGGGTAGAGACTTTGCCGTCGGCAACAAAGCCGCAGAGCAAATGGTCAACTTTGTCTATTTGCTCGGTGACAAAGACACTGGGGAATGTGTTGTCATTGACCCCGCGTATGCCGTAGACGACATCATCGCCACGGCTCATAACGACGGCATGAAGGTTTCAGGTGTTCTTGCCACCCATTATCACGCCGACCATATTGGCGGGTCCATCATGGGTCTGCGTATCGAAGGTATCGCAAAGATCCTTGAGAGCACCTCTCTCCCCATACATGTGAATGCTCTTGAGTCGGAATTCGTGATGAAGACAACGGGAGTAACACGGTCAGATCTTGTTGAGCACAAAGGCGGAGACACTCTTGCGGTTGGGAACATGGAAATCACTTTCATCCATACTCCAGGCCACACACCGGGCAGCCAGTGCTTTCTCGCCAATGGGTGTCTCGTTTCTGGCGACACACTCTTTCTCGATGGATGTGGTCGGACCGACCTACCAGGTAGCAACCCTGAAGACATGTACGACAGTTTGCAACGGTTAGCACAACTGCCCGACCAAACTGTCGTTTACCCTGGTCACCAGTACTCAGCTCCTTCCAGCTCGCCAATGGAAAATGTGCGGCAAGCAAACTACGTGTACCGCACCAGAAATAAAGAGGCCTGGATGCAATGGTTCGGTGGCGTAGAGAACTAGAAAAAAGCTGCGAGCGCTGTGCTTGTAGCTGTCATTAAGAGCAAGACGTACGTCAAACGTTGAAATGCTTCCTGAGTAACAGCACTTCTCGCTCTTCGCCCTAGCAATGTCCCTAGGTACATCGAAGGTATTGAAAGTAGTGCGAATTGAAATGCTGCAACACTGCCTTTGCCAGCTGCCATCAAAACGGCAAACGACGCACACCCTGAGATAGTGAACACGTAGGCCAATGTGGCTCTGAAACCCGACGGGTCGAGGCGCTTCGACTGTAAAAGAAATATGAGCGGTGGACCGTTAGTGGAAACAGAAGTTGCCAAAACACCCGATATTGCTCCCAGCACTACGTCAACTTTTGTGTTCTCTTTTTTTATTGAGAATTTACGTATCATCAGCACAACTAAAATGATTGTGACCGTACTAATGGCCACACGCATTTGCGTCGCAGTAAATACAGACAGAAGAACTACGCCGAACGGCATACCGAGAAGCGCCGAAAATGAAATTCGTCTAGCTATTGAACGTTCGACCAACTGATGGTCTTTTGTGACATGCACAACATTGGAGAAAAGCCCGCAAATAGTTGCAATGACAACTGCTTCACGAATATCCACAACAACTGACAGGAGAGGCATAGCCAGTAACGAAAAACCGAAGCCGGATATTGACTGCAGAATTGCTGCGACACAGATAATGACGATTACTGCAAACAGGTCATTCATCACAGAAAAACTCTAGTAGAAAGGTCTATTCTCATAGCCCCGCCGAGCTAGGAAATGTGAAACACTATTGAAATGGAGCCTGCAGTTTTAGCTATCAATGGCAATCGTATGATGCAACGCATCACAGCTCTTGCCGACATCGGCAGCACAGGCGACGGCGGCTGTTGTCGCATTGCACTGACCACCGAAGACCGCGATGGACGAGATCTTGTGGTGTCTTGGATGAAAGAACTCAATCTCGAGGTAACGACTGACGCAATTGGCAATGTTTTAGGAACGTGGAATGTCGGAACAGGCAAACCCGTCCTCACTGGTTCACACATCGACACCGTTCGAACCGGTGGCATATACGACGGCAACTACGGCGTCATTGCAGGCTTAGAAGTAATTCAGACGTGTCAGGAATCTGGGCTTACTCCGTCGCGGCCACTTTCGGTCGCATTTTTTACAGATGAAGAAGGCGCACGGTTTTCCCCCGACATGCTCGGTTCTCTTGTTTATGCAGGCGGTCTCAATCTTGAAGAGGCGCTCGATATCGTCGGAATTGACGGACAACGCGTTGGCGATGAGTTACTCAATATTGGCTACGCAGGAAGTGCTCCTTGCCCAGGTGAAGCACCACATGCGTTTGTAGAAATTCATATAGAACAGGGTCCGGTGTTAGAGGCAGAAGGGTTCACTCTCGGAGCGGTCACCGGAGTTCAAGGTATTTCCTGGCAGGAAGTAACTATTCAAGGACAAAGCAATCACGCTGGTACAACACCAATGAACTTGCGTCACGACCCCGCCTATGTTGCAGCCATGCTCACTGTATATTTGCGAGAAATTGCGGAACGGTTCGGAGGCGACCAAGTGTGCACAGTTGGAAAGATTGACTTACACCCCAATCTCGTCAACGTTATTCCCTCTCGTGCAACTCTGACGCTCGATATGCGAAATACCGACGAAGACACCCTTGTCGATGCGGAACGCTTGCTCGATACCTTTTGTTTCCAATTAGAGCAAGATGAAGGTGTCTCTATATCGAAAAGGACCTTGTCGCGTTTTGAACCCGTGCAATTCGATGAGCGAGTCATAGAAATTGTCGAGCGTCACTGTTTGTCTACGGGTAAACGGGTGCGCAGACTCCCTTCAGGAGCTGGTCACGACGCACAAATGCTGGCCCGAGTGTGTCCGTCGGCAATGATTTTCGTGCCTAGTCAGAAAGGTATTTCGCATAACCCCGCAGAACATACCGATGAAGAAGATCTTGTCACTGGGGCAAACGTTTTATTGCATGTGATGCTGGAATTAGCCGATACTGTTTTCTCATGAGCAGAATTATTACGGTCGGAGCTGCACAGCTTGGACCCATACAAAAAGAAGACACCCGGGCCTCGGTCGTTGATCGCCTTATTGCACTCTTGCGCCAAGCAAGCACGCATGGTTGCGATCTTGTGGTCTTCCCCGAATTAGCTCTCACCACTTTTTTCCCTCGATGGTTTGTTGACGACATCACCGAGGCCGACCATTGGTACGAAACATCAATGCCGTCACCAGAAACACAACCACTCTTCGATGAAGCACGCCGACTCTCTATTGGTTTTTCCCTTGGTTATGCAGAATTGACTCCCGATGGTCACCGATTCAATACGCAAATATTGGTAGAGAAAGACGGTTCTGTTGTAGCGAAATATCACAAGGTACACATTCCAGGTCACGAACACAACGAACCCGACCGACCCTTTCAACATGCCGAGCGGTACTACTTTGAACCTGGGCCAGAAGGCTTTGGTGTATGGAAAGCTTTTGGTGCACGAATAGGAATGATGATCTGCAACGACCGACGTTGGCCAGAGTCATACAGAGTCATGGGGCTCAAGGGTGTTGAAATGATTCTGTGTGGTTACAACACGCCCATCCATTACGTACCCGACCCAAGCCAAGATATTTTGCAAGGATTCCACAACGCACTCGTCATGCAATCCGGTGCGTACCAAAACGGTACATGGGTTGTTGGTGTTGCCAAAGGCGGTACCGAAGAGGGCGTCGACTCCCTTGGACAGACCTGCATTGTTGCCCCTTCAGGTCAAATTGTGGCGCAGGCCTACACCACCCACGATGAGTTGGTGATGGCCCGCTGCGACCTCGATTGGTGCAGCAAGTACAAAGAGACCCTCTTCAATTTCGACAAATACCGTCGCCCCGACGTTTATGGGTCAATAACCGCCCAAAAAGGTGTCATTTTCGAGGATTAACGCTCCCGAAACGAAATGAACTACCGCTTTCTCTCATCCTTTGACAAAATGTAAAGATCAAGGGGCAAGCATGACATCACTATCCACTCACTCAGAGGCCAACTACTGGAACTCCTCTTCCCGTGTGCCCCTCACCGTTAATGGCGTTCAGGTAACAATCAGTTCCCGCCACCCGCATCTGTTATCGGCACTACGTGAAGAATTGAATGTCACCTCAGCAAAAGATGGCTGCTCCCCTTCTGGGCAATGCGGATGTTGCACCGTGCTCATTGACGGCAAGGCAATAGTAAGTTGCCAACAATCTGTAGAGAAAGTGCGCGATGCAAATATCGTCACCCTTGAAGGCATCGACGATGCTGAGAGAAAAATGTATTCCGATGCATTTACAGCATGTGGTGGATTGCAGTGCGGTTTTTGTATTCCCGGCATTGTGGTGCGGGCTAAAGCACAGGTAGATAAAAAAGGTGCTGGCCTCAAACGAGAAGATATGGCTCGTCATCTGGGTGCGCACCTCTGCCGATGCACCGGATACGTCAAGGTGCTCGATGCAATTGAAAGCGTTGCCAAAGGCGCTGTTCCCACCCCTTTGATATCTGGTGGCGTTGGCAGTAACGCGCCAAAGTATGAGGGAGAATCGCTCGCTCTCGGAGACCGCGGCTATGTGGACGACATTCGCGTTCCCGGGTTGCTGCATGCAGCGTTGCATCTCACTGCTCATGCCCGCGCAAAAGTTTTAAATATCGACACCGAACGAACGCTTGCATCTTCTGGGGTTCGTGCAGTATTTACCGCAAGTGACATTCCCGGCGAAACATACGTTGGCATTATTTATAAAGACTGGCCCGTCATGATTCCCGTGGGCGGGCTCACTTCCTATGCCGGTGATGTATTAGCAATTATTGTTGCTGACACACGCGAAGAGGCTCGCATAGCAGCAGAACTTCTTGATGTGGAATATGACGTGATGCAACCCATCACAGATCCGGCTGTTGCTATTGCATCAAATGAAATTGCGGTATGGAAAACCGATAACAACATCTTGAGCACGAGCACTTACCACCGCGGCGACACCGAGCAATCGCTCGAAAATGCGCCATACGTTGTACGTGAGACCTTCATTACTCAACGCATAGAACACGCATTTCTCGAACCCGAAAGCACGCTTGCCGTTCCCAGCCTCGCTGGTGAGAATCGCAAGCTACACGTGTACTCCGGTGGTCAAGGCGTCTGGGACGACCGAAACGACATCGCTCGTGTCTTGAATATCGCTCATGAAAACGTCACCGTAGAACTGGTATCTAACGGTGGGGCGTTTGGTGGCAAAGAAGATATGAGTAACCAAGCTCATGCTGCTTTGGCTGCATGGCCCCCCAACGTACCCGTGAAATGCACTCTGAGTCGCGAAGAAAGTTTTCGCATGCACGCCAAGCGTCACCCCATCAACATGGACTACGAGGCAGGCTGCGACGAGAACGGCAAACTTATTGCTCTTCGCGTACGTGCATTGGGTGACAGCGGTGCCTATGCCAGCGTTGGCATGAAGGTACTTGAACGCATGGCAGGCCATGCCAGTGGCCCCTACTTCGTTCCCAATATTGATGTTGAGGCAGTAGCTGCGCGCACAAACAACCCTGTTTGTGGAGCCTTTCGCGGCTTCGGAGCGAATCAAGCGCAATTTGCCATGGAAGGAATTCTCGATCGATTAGCCGTAAAAATAGGCATCTCTGGTTGGGAAATTCGCAAAAGAAACGTCATCAAGCCCGGAATGGTGTGGGGTCCTGGTCAAATCATGGACGACGGGTGCCTCGGTGCAGAACTGTGTCTCGATGAAGTGCGCGATGCGTACGAGGCAGCAATTCACGACGGCAAGGCTGTCGGACTTGGCTTGGGTTTGAAGAATTCTGGACTCGGCAATGGTTTCAAAGAAGTAACGAAAGCTGTTGTTCGTTTTTGTTCAGACGGCACCGTTGAGGTGCGTCACGGCTGGACAGAAATGGGTCAAGGCATTCATACCGTTGCGCTACAAGTTGCAGTTGAAGAACTCGGTATCGATCCGCTACGCATCAAGGTAATTGTCGACACCACGCGAGAACTCGGCCAGGGACAAACCACGGGTTCACGCGGCACTCTGATGGGCGCCGGCGCTGTGAAAGCTGCCTGTGAAGCCGCACGAGCTGCCAATTGCACTGTAGATGTTGACCACCTTGGCGAGTACCGGGTGGACTGGACAACGAAGTTGGGCGAACCCGGAGTGGAGAACCCTATTATTCACTCCACTTTTGGATACGCCGCACAAGTAGTTGTGATGGACCGCACGACGGGGTTAATTGAACGAGTCATTGCCGCTCACGATGTAGGGCGCGCAGTGAATCCCATGCTGTGCGAAGGACAAATTGAAGGCAGTGTGCACATGGGTCTTGGATATGCGCTGTCCGAGCAATTTCCCAGCGACCCTGAAACTGCGTTTCCCTCCAACACAACGTTACGTTCCCTTGGCATTTTACGTCCGAAAGATGTTCCGCCCA
>JBAXNF010000010.1:0-23188 GCA_037133935.1 bacterium | reverse complement strand
ACACATCGCCCTTGCCTTAGGCCACATTGCCAGTGCCGAGACAAACGAACCCAACAATGTGGTCTCGCTCGCATCGCGGCGCCCCAATCGCGTCTTCATAGCGCTCAGTGCCGTGGCCGCCGTTGGGCTTTTTGCATTAGGGCTTGGCCTGGGAAACCGTGACAACAATTCACCCGCCGAAGTTTCCTTAGTAAAAAATGCTACGCCTTCCTCAAGTATCGATACCCGTGCATGTGCAAGTACCGAAGTTTCTTCCACCACCGACACATTCCTCATTGCCGGTAACCCACCATCACTCGTGGCCAAAGAAGTGCGCAACGGTGTCCCCACTCTCACCGTGTACAACGCTGTCACCTGCGACATCTTGTGGCAAGTACCCGCTCAATAGTTGTTCCCGAAGAGAAACACCTTTAGCCATTAGGCTGATTACGTGCTCTCTAACCCATTCACCGACCCCGATTGGGCGCGCAACACTGTCGCCTTCATCGACAAGTGGGTGGGCTTTGTTCGCGACCGCACTACCCGCCCCGTTATTACCGTGGTGCGCGGCATTGTCTATGGCTTTTTAGTTGCCACTGGTGTGGTCATCATGGTCGTGCTCTTTTCAATTGGCACAACACGGGCACTGCAGGCCGCGCTCGACACCGCCTTTTCGCGCACAACGTCCGTATGGTCTTCGTATCTCATTTTGGGTAGTCTTTTTTTTCTCATTGGTCTTCTCGTTGCGCGCAAGCAGCACCGTAAATCTGACGAACTCAATTCCTAACTCTCACTATTTCTTTGGAGACTCTCATGGCAACACATCATCACGTCCTCATTATTGGCTCTGGGCCTGCCGGGCTCACCGCAGCTATTTACGCCGCTCGCGCCAATTTGAACCCGTTCATCATTGAAGGTGAACTGTCTTCCACAAGCGATCAGCCCGGTGGACAACTCATGCTCACCACTGAAGTAGAAAACTTTCCTGGTTTCCCAGAAGGCATTATGGGCCCAGAACTGATGGCTCGTTTTCGTGAACAAGCAGCGCGCTTTGGTGCATCGTTTCTCACCGAGAAAGCAACGCGTGTCGATTTTTCTGCACGTCCTTTTCGTGTGTGGGCACGCGATCAAGAATTCACCGCCGACTCCATCATTGTGAGTACCGGTGCGAAGTCGTTGTGGTTAGGTCTTCCCAATGAAATTGCACTCGTTGGTCATGGTGTTTCTACGTGTGCAACATGCGACGGGTTCTTTTTTCGTGGCAAAGAAATTGTGGTTGTTGGCGGCGGAGACAGCGCAGTAGAAGAGGCAACCTTCCTCACCAAGTTCGCTTCAAAAGTCACCATCGTGCATCGTCGTTCAGAATTGCGTGCGTCAAAAATTATGCGTGCTCGCGCAGAAAATAATGAGCGCATTGAGTTCAAATGGAATAGCGCAGTTGTTGAACTGCAAGGAACCGACGCACTTGAAGGCATCGTGCTCGAAGACACGGTGACTGGCGAACGTTCACAAATGAGTGTGTCTGGTCTCTTCATTGCCATTGGCCATAAACCAAATACTGACCTTTTCACCGGTGTACTCGACATGGAAGAAAACGGCTATCTCGCCACTCGCCCAGGGTCGTCATACACCAATATTCCAGGGGTTTTTGCCTGCGGCGACGTGCAAGACCACACCTATCGTCAGGCAATTACTGCTGCAGGGTCGGGATGTATGGCAGCCATCGATTGTGAGCGCTGGCTCGAGTCAGAGCACGCTTCTCACGCCTAGACTTCAGTAAGAGAAGAAAAAAGGAGCCCCCATGGCAGACGGCATTGTTACTCTCACCAGTTCTACTTTCGACGAAACAGTAAATGGTTCAAGCAAACCAATTCTTGTTGACTTCTGGGCCGAATGGTGTGGCCCATGCAAAATGATTGCTCCCATTCTTGCGGAAATTGCTGTTGAGCAAAAAGATTCTCTTGTGATCAGCAAGCTTAATGTTGATGAACATGGTGACATTGCTCAGCGTTACAACGTCATGAGTATTCCTACATTGTTGTTGTTCAACAATGGCGAACTTGTGAAGCGCCTCGTTGGTGCAAAAGGCAAGGGCGCACTCTTACAGGAGTTGTCAGAATTTCTGACCCCTTCCCTCTAACTGCTGGCCAACGCAGCGAGACCGTTCGCGATCTCCAGCGACGGCTACGCAGTTGTGGCTTCATTCAACACACTCTCGATGAAGAGGGCTTCTTTTGTGTTGCCACCGAAAAAGCTCTCGTGGAGTTTCAAGCATCGCGCGGTCTGCGCACCGACGGTGTATGCGATATAGCAGCGTGGAGCGCACTCGTTGAAGCATCGTGGTCGCTCGGTGATCGCATGTTGTATCTCACTTCGCCAAACTTTCGTGGAGACGATGTCACACAATTGCAATCTTTGCTTTCGCGTTTAGGGTTCGATTGTGGTCGTGTTGATGGCATCTTTGGCCCGCTTCTGGCGCGTGCCATTAGTGAGTTTCAAAAAAATGCGGGCATCTCTATCGACGGTATTTGCAGTACCGACACGGTGGCTGCTCTTGAGCGCTTGAGTTCTCAATCCGGAGAAGGCCCGGGCATCTCTTCCTTGCGCGACACCGAACGCTTTCGTGCCACAGGTGACGAAAGAAAGTTGCGCCGTGTTGTGGTGGGGCAATTCGGCGGGCTCAGCGGAGTCGCTCGCCTCATTTCTCGCGCACTACGCGATGCACACGAAATTGTGATGTTGGTAGATGAGCCTGAAGTGGCCGCACATGTTTTGGCCGCCAATCATTTTCACGCCGATACCTATATCGGACTCGAAGCACATGGCGAACCCACGTGCACCATTGCTTTTTATGCAGTGCCCGGCTTTAGTTCGGCAGGTGGAGAACTGCTGAGCAACGCCATTGCCGATGCCCTCCGTGCAGTGCTGCCCACTCTTACTGTGAACTGTGTCGGAATGCGCCTTCCTATTTTGCGAGAAACGCGTATGCCGGCAGTGATGTGCAGCCTTGGACCATTCGATGTCATCACCCAACATGGGCCAGAAGTTGCCGAAGCCGTTGCATCAGTTTTAACGCAGCAGTAATCCACAGCTTTATCCCCCCTGTATACACAAGGTTTTCCCCGTGTTATCCTCAGGTTTATCCACAGCCTGTGTGTAACCTCTAGGCGAGGTTGACGTTACCCTCGTCTAGACATCAAGACTTTTTGACGCGTTAGGCCTGTTCAGTCATCTTGCGGTAGATCCGTTCCAGATCTTCAAGGTCGGCAAAATCAATGCCCACCCGGCCGCGCTTCCCGTTCATTGCCACCGTCACTTTTGTTGCAAGAAACTCGCTTAAGAGGTTTTCGAGTTCCAATAAACCTGGTGGCCTCAACGTTGGTTTTTTTTCGGTGGGCTGAGCAGGTTCATCAACAACAATGGGCTTTCCGCCCTGGCGTTCGCGAACCGCGTCTTCTACTGCACGCACCGACCAACCTTCGTCCACCGCACGGCGTGCCAACTGTTCTTGAAATGCTCGGTCGGGCGTTCCTAAAATTGCTTTGGCGTGTCCAGCAGCTAAGCGACCATCGGCTAACAAATGCTGAATGCTGGGGGGCAAAGTAAGAAGGCGCAACGCGTTGGTAATGGCCGAACGGCTTTTCCCTACCCGGCTGGCAATTTTTTCATGCGTAAATGCAAAGTCGTCCATCAACTGTTGATACGCCGATGCTTCTTCCAACGGGGTGAGATCTTGTCGATGAAGGTTCTCTACCAGAGCCTGCTCGACCGATGCAATATCGTCGGTGGGTCGCACCACGGCAGGAACCGTGGCGAGGCCAGCTCGCGTTGCTGCGCGCCAACGCCGTTCGCCGGCAATGAGTTGGTATTTCCCATTGGCTATCTGACGCACCAAGATGGGTTGCAATACGCCAATGGCCCGAATGGAATCGGTGAGTTCCGACAACGCACTTTCATCGAAATGAACGCGTGGCTGATGGGGGTTGGGCTCAATGGACTGCACGGGCACATCGCGCAAGAGCGGGCCGTCGACCCCAGTTGCTGCACCCACTTCAGATTTCTCTACGAGGTCGGCCGTAATGAGGGCCCCAAGACCTTTTCCTAATCCACTTTTACGCGCCACTGACAATCTCCTTTGCTGCTGCCCGATACGCCTTGGCGCCAGAAGAACTGGTGTCGAAGGTAGTGATGGGCTGTCCAAATGATGGTGCTTCGCTCAAACGCACATTTCGGGGGATCACGGTCTTGTAGACACGCTCTCCAAATTTATTGCGCAACTCCTCTACCACCTGATCGGCCAAATTATTGCGCATATACATCACACACAAAAAGGTGGGGTCGGGGAGGCTGGGGTTCAGGTTCTTACGAATGAGGTGCAGGTTCTTCAACAAAATCTCAATGCCTTCCAGCGGAATGTATTCCGTCTGAACTGGCGTGATGATTTCTGTTGCGGCGGTCAGCGCATTCACGGTGAGTAAACCCACCGACGGCGGGCAGTCAATCAGGATGTAGTCCCACTGATCGGCAACGGGGCCAATGGCGTTGCGCAAACGACCTTCGCGCCCGAAGGCCGACACGAGCTCAATTTCTGCTCCGGCCAGGTTGATGTTGGACGGAACAATAAAGAGGTTCTTCACAGCCGTCGGTTCTACCGCGTCTTCCAACGGCACCTCTTGAATGAGCACGTCATAGATAGTGTTCTCCAGATCACGGGTGTCGATACCCAACGATGAAGAGGCATTGCCCTGCGGGTCGAGGTCGATAATGAGGGTCCGTAAACCCATCTCCGCGAAACAGGCACCAAGGTTAACCGTCGAGGTGGTCTTCGCTACTCCACCTTTATTGTTAGAAATAGCGATGATGCGGGGTCCCGTTGCAGAGGTTGACATGCCTCCATATTACTCCTGTCCGCCTCAGTGGTAGGTGGATGGGGAAACAAAATGTTCCACGTGGAACATTGTTTTTGCTCAAAACTCTCCGTTACGACCCGTTTCACCCCCATTTTTAACGAAAATGGATGTTCCACGTGGAACATTGGGGATCTTTTTCAACGCTCCGTTTTTTTGATGAAGCGTGCCAGGTGGAGTATCAACTCCGGCCCGTCGAGCCCAGCGCCCTCGACCACAGCCTGCTCCCAGCGGTTGGCACTGCCAGCTGGTGGTTCACTCACCAGCACCGTTCCCCCAGGTCGCACGAGTGCTGCTGAATACTTCAAGGTGGTTTCATGCGGCCCGAATCCGCGCGACATTGCCGCGTCAAAAGTTTCACACCACTCGTCTTGTCGGGTGAGTGCACCCACGTCGGCGCAGACCACTCGCACCCGGTGGCTCCACCCCAGCGACACGATGGCACGCTCGAGTGCATCGGTGCGTTTGGCTCGGCGATCAACCAAGGTGATCTCTAACTCGGGTCGCAACTCGGCGACCACCAAACCAGGAACCCCCGCTCCTGAACCGAGGTCAATAATGCGTCGGCATGAGTCGGGGAGTGCAACAGCAAACGCACCGGCGTGCTCAATGACTTCGCTAATAGGGCGAAGGCCAAGCGCGCCGATGCGTTGTGCGTCGGTCAAGATCTCGTGAACGGTACGCGCCACGAGAAGAGTCTTACTCGCCAGACTGTGCTGGCTCTACCACAATTTGACGATATGGGTCGTCGCCACGTGAGCGGGTCACCACACCAGTCTGTTCAGACAAGGCATCGTGCACCACTTTGCGATCGGCAGATGCCATTGGCTCAAGAACGCGGGGCTGGCCCGACTCCACTACTTCATCCGCTACTTTCAGAGCGAAACGGGTGAGTGCATCACGGCGGCGCTCACGGTAACCAGCAACATCAACGCGCAAGCGTGTGTCGTGATCGCCCAAGCGACGCTGTGCCACTACGCGGGTGAGGTCTTGCAGTGCCAAAAGCGTATTACCACGTGGCCCTACCAAGAGGCCGAGGTCGTCGCCATTCACTTGTGCTTCAAGCTCTTCGCCTTCACGTTCCACAACCACTGTTCCAACGAGGCCAAATGCATTGACGACACCCGTGAGGAAAGTGACTGCCTGAGCGCTGACCAACGCGGGGTCGACGGGGTCGCCCTTTGGACGATCGTCGTCGCGTGGTTCGCGTGGTTCACGTGGTGGGCGATGGTTGCCTTCCCCGGCAGGTTTTGCCTGGCGCGGGCGGTCGTTGCTACGGCCGCGAGTATTTGCCCGCTCCGGACGCGCTTCACCTGAAGCCTCCTCGGTGGTGCTGGTCTTTTCGCCAGCAGGCTTGCGGCGTGGATTACGGCGCTCTGTTTTCTGGCGGGCTTGAGTAGGGCGAACGCGAGCACGTACGCGAGCTTCCCCGCGTGTACGCCCAAATAAACCCTGTGTTGGCTCTTCCAAAATATCGAATTCAGCGTCGTCTTCCGCTACTCCCAATGCATCGAGAGCGGCATTTTTTGCTTCGTCGATACTACGACCTGTTGTTTCTACCCATTCCATGACTTCATCCTTCGTTCTATGTTCACGATAATAATTAGACTTTTAGTTTATTTTTTGCGCTTTGATGGCGGTATTGGCCGTTGTGGGCGCCCGCTTGGCGCAGGCTTATTCTTTGACGGGGTCACACGTTTACTTTGCACGGGTGCTGGCTTGTCGACCTTGTCGGGCTTCAGACCCTTGCCCTTTTGGTCTTTTGCCATATCGCTCGCCACTTTGCTGGCTGCTTGCGCCTGGCGACCAATGGAGCCGTCGTCTCCGTAAAAACGCTTCGTGATGTACCACTGCTGCAAAATACGAACCACGGCTTGTGTGAAGTAGTAGATGACGAGCCCGGTGGGCAAAAACACTTGAAAAACCGCGAATGCAACCGGGAGGTACTGCATGATCTTGGCCTGTGTTGCCGACATCGAAGCGCTGGTGGTGCGCGAAGCAATCATTCTTTGTTGCACCAAGAACGTAAAGGCCAGCAACACAATCATGAGGGCATATGGGATGCCTTTCACAAAGTCTTCGCCCATCACTTTGGCAGGAGACTTGGCAAGGTCGAGGCCAAATGCCAGCATCTCTTTCGACTTGTCGAGTGCGAGATAGATCTTCGAATCTTTGGCGATATAGCTCGGGTTGAAGGTGCCGTCGGTGCCCAACTTCGACAAACCACGCAATACGCGGAACATGATGATGAACACGGGCAACTGCGCAACTAACGGTAGGCACGAGGCCAACGGGTTCACCTTGTGCTCTTGATAGAGCTTCATCATTTCTTCGTTTAATTTTTGGCGATCGCTCTTATATTGCTGCTGCAATTTGCGCATTTCTGGCTGCAAACGCTGCATTTCCAACATGCCCTTGGTGCTCTTCAAGGTGAGCGGAGTAATGAGAAGCATGATGGAAAGGGCCACTAATGCAATGGCGAATGCATAGTTGCTGGTCAAACCATAAAAAACACTGACGAGCCAGGCTGCTGCTTGAAACATTTTTCTATTTTCCTAACAGTTCATGTGAGTGAGATGTGTGTACTTCGGGCACTGGGTCGAAGCCCGATGGCCCAAAGGGGCGGCACCGTAACAACCGCTTGGCGGTGAGCCAAAACCCGCGGGTGGTGCCATGAAGCGCGAAGGCTTCATGAGCAAAAGAAGAGCACGAAGGGGAGAACCGACACGGTGATGGTCGCCCCGACCGAGCTCCTTGGTAAAACTCAATTGCCGACAGGCAACGCTCATTCAAGGTGCGCTGGGTCATGAGACCTTCTGTTTGGCGGTAGTGATGAGTTGCAACATGGTGTTGGTGAGTTCCTGAAACGACAACGCGGTGGCTTCTTTGTGTGCCCCTATGAGGTAATACCCCGGAACCAATTGGTTCGTATTTGCCGCCAAAATCTCTCTCATTTGACGCCGAATGCGGTTTCGCACGACGGCCGAACCGGTATGACGCCCTAGGGCATAAGCCACACACGGCTGAGAAAGAGCAGGGTCAACAAGCACAGAACACCACACAGAGCCCACGCGCACACGAACACCTTCGCGCCCTAAACGGCGAAAAATAGCGTGTTCGTGAATGCGTCCGATCAAGCGGAGAGGCGGTAGCGGCCCTTGGCGCGGCGGTTTTTGAGAATTTCACGACCGGCACGAGTGCTCATGCGATGGCGAAAACCGTGCTTTTTGGCGCGACGGCGGTTGTTTGGCTGGAAGGTACGCTTCATGGGTCCAGGATCTTTCGAATTATGTAAGGTGAACGGGAACCGCGAGAGGCAGGGCCGGGGCTACAAGAGCGAAGCGGCACGTCGATTCGGGTGACCGTTGGTAAGGCTAGGCGAGACCAGCCCCATTCCCAACCAAGACTCCATTTTTTTGCCCTGTGGATAATCTGCTATGGTGTATTTCCCACCGAAAAAGTGGCGAAAAGCGCGAAAAACACCTGGAACCCGTCCACAACCTGTGGATAACCATGTGGACAAACAGTGGTGATCGCCAGCAAAGACCGTACCAGCGCGAAAGGAGACCGACATGGCAGAACACGACACCGTGTGGACAGCGGTCTCTGCGTTACTTCGGGCTCAGGTGTCTGAAGCGGTGTGGCTCTCCACTTTTCAAGACGTCATTCCTCTTCCCGGCGGCGACGACGCGTTACGCCTGCAAGTGCCGAACGGCCACATCAAAGAACGTATTCTCACCCGGTATTTGCAATTGGTGCTCGACGCCCTTGGCGAAATTGACGAAAATGATCGCCAACTCGTGGTGGAAGTGGCCCCCATTGTGGAAGGCGAAAGCGATGCCGGCCAGACCGACGACTCCGCCCGTGGCTCGTTCGACGACGACTTGGCGCTCACTGGCAGTGCGGCAACTTCACTACGCGGGCAAGCCATTGGGCTCAACCCCCGCTACACCTTCGACACCTTTGTGAAGGGCGCATCAAACCAATTTGCTCTGGCTGCTGCTCACCGCGTGGCTGAAACACCAGCCCGGTCGTACAACCCGTTGTTTATTTATGGCTCCGCTGGGTTAGGAAAAACACACCTTTTGCACGCCATTGGCGAATATGTTCACCAGAACTATTCCCATTACGAAGTGCGTTATGTGTCGACAGAAACATTTATGAATGAATACGTTGACGCCATTCGCAGCAACACCACCGCCGCTTTTAAACGCAGGTACCGCGAGGTTGACGTTTTGCTCATTGACGACATCCAGTTCATGGAAGGCAAAGAAGGCCTCCAGGAAGAGTTTTTCCATACGTTCAACTCGTTGCATGGCGCGAACAAGCAAATCGTCATTTCCTCCGACCGCGTGCCTGACGCTATTCCTACATTGGAAGACCGTTTGCGCGGCCGTTTCCGCTGGGGTCTCATTACCGACGTGCAGCCACCAGACCTCGAAACCCGGTTGGCTATTTTGCGCAACTACGCCGAGCGCAACGGCACCAAGGTGCCCGACGATGTTCTTGAATTCATTGCTGCCAACATCACCTCAAACATTCGTGAGCTCGAAGGCGCCCTCATTCGCGTCACCGCTTTCGCCGCCCTGAACCGCGTCAACATGAACGTGGCGACCGCCCAAGACCTGCTTGCAGACCTCCTGTCGCAATCTGCCACTCGTGTGCGCAGCGACGAAGAGTTCTTGGCCGATATCGCTGCATACCTTGGCTACAGCGTTGAAGCCTTGCGCGGAAAAAGCCGCCAACGACCATTGGTCATGGCTCGTCAAATTGCGATGTATGTCATGCGCGAACAAACCGAATTGAGTTATCCGTCTTTGGCGCGCCTCTTTGGTGGACGCGACCACACCACCGTTATTCACGCTGTTGAAAAAGTTGGGCGTTTAATGGCCGAGCGTAAGCAGGTGTACGACCAGGTGACCGAGCTTTTCCGCCGGGCGAAAAAGGGGTGAGTTCTATGTCATTTACACTGGGGACAACGTGTGGTTTGCCAAGTGGACAAACTGCGTCGCTTTGGGCACAAAGTGGGGGTTATCCACCACAGCGCACACACGTTCGCCTTCCCCTGTGGAAAACTGTGGATAACCAGCGTCGCCCGTTTTCTTTTCCTTTATTGGCCCAAACCAACTTTGTCCACAATCCACAGCCCTTATTACAAGTATTAAGTATTTATCCCCCTTTCGCTATCAATAACACAAATCCCCCTCACGGCATATTGAGCCAACAAAGGAGCCGCTATGAAGTTTCGTTGTGAACGAGAACAACTCGCTGAAGCACTCGGTTTAGCTTCACGCATCGCCTCAGGTCGTGTTGGTGCATTACCAGCGCTGTCTGGTGTGCGTTTACAAGTGAAGGGTGATCAGTTGCATCTCACCTCCACCGACAATGACATGTCGCTGCAAGCAACACTTGCAATTGGCGGCGAGAAAGATGGCGTTGCACTCATCAGCGCAAAATTGTTGAACGACATTGTTCGTTCATTACCCGAAGGAAAAATAACGGTCGAAGCACAAGTGGAATCACTCACTGTGAAAAGTGGACGCTCACAATTTACGGTTCCCACGTACAATGCAATGGACTTTCCTAACGTCACGCCATCCACTGGGCCAGCACTCAGTGTTTCTGCTGTTGAACTCGGTGAAGCGCTTCGCAAGGTGGTGCGCGCCGCAAGCACCGACCAAATGCGCATTGCACTGACTGGTGTTCTCATGTCCGGCGAAGACGGCAGCTTCCGTCTAGTTGCGACCGACTCGTATCGCTTAGCGGTGTGCGACGTACCCAGCATTGTGGTGAGTTCTGCAACGCGGGTACTGGTTCCAAGTAAAGCTTTAGGTGAAGTACAACGGTTGTTGAGTGGCGCGAAAGACGCAAACATTCGCCTCGACGAAAACTCTGTCACTTTTGAAGTAGATGGCACACAACTCACCACGCGGTTACTGACCAACGAATACCCCACATACAAAACACTTATTCAAGGCACATACCCCAACAACATCACAGTGAACCGCGAACAACTTCTCGACGCATTGCGCCGCGCCCGCATTCTTGCCCGCGACCAAGGCCCTGTGCGTTTACACATGAGCGCAAACGGTTTGAAAGTGATGGCCGGCTCTAAAGACAACGATGAGTTCGAAGAAGATCTTGATGCGGTGTATTCGGGCGATGAACTCACCATTGCATTTAACTCTGAATATCTTGCTGCAGGCATTGATGCAATTGCCGGACAAGACGTCATCATTAAAACAAGCGACCCTGCAAAACCTGCCGTAGTCACGGGCGTTGGTGAGCACTCCGAGCAATATTTGTATCTCTTAATGCCACAAAGACTTTAGAAATCATTAAGCACGAAGTGGGCCCGTGTGTTTGTTGAACACTTAACACTCACGAATTTCCGCAATTACGAAGAAGCCGATGTTTCCTTTACGCATGGAACCACCGCACTGCTCGGCGCAAATGGTCAAGGTAAAACAAGCCTGGCTGAAGCTTTAACGTATTTAGCAACGCTCGATAGTTTTCGTGGTGTTCCCACAGAAACACTCATTCGCAACGGTGCTGACACCGCAATTTTGAGAGCAACAGTAAAACACCCCGATGGGCGCGAATTGTTAATTGAAGTGGAACTGTCGCGCACGGGTCGCAACAAGGCGCAAGTAAATAAACAACGCCTCGTGCGCAACCGCGACTTATTGGGAGTTTTACGCACAACTATTTTTTCACCAGACGACTTAGCGCTCATTAAAGATGGCCCGAGCGAACGCCGCCGATTCATTGACGACGCTCTTGTTGCTATTGCCGTGAAACACGATGCAACACGACGCGATGTAGAACGCATTGTGAAACAACGCAATGCATTACTGAAACAAATCGGGTATCGCTCATCGGTATCGCAACTCACCAGCGAACAAGTAGTGACCCTCGATGTGTGGGACGAAAAATTTGCGGTTGCTGGGGGAGCACTTGGTGACGCACGAGCACAGCTTGTTGCGCAACTGCAACCATTAGTGAATGAGGCCTACGGACACCTTGCGGGCAAACCCACACCTACCGATGTTGTGTACGAACCCGAGTGGCGCCGTATTGGCTTGGGGTTCGCACTTAAAGAAACTCGCAGCGAAGACCTGCGCCGTTCCTCAACAACTGTTGGCCCACATCGTGACGACATCGAATTGCTCATCAACGGTCTACCTGCTCGCACGCAAGCATCTCAAGGGGAACAGCGCACACTTGCTCTCGCTTTACGGTTGGCAACACACCGCCTGGTAACAGAAGAAGTAGGAGCGCCACCTGTATTGGTACTCGACGATGTGTTGTCGGAGTTAGACCCCTCGCGAGCAACAGCGCTGCTTCAGCACATGCCCGCCGGGCAGGTCATTATTACAAGTGCTAGTGGCTTGCCACCAGCGGCGAAACCAGAGCGTATTTTGTATATCACCGCAGGAAAAATTTCTGAAGATCCGGCTACAAACGGAAGCTCAAACTGATGTCGCAGAGCCCACCAGAAGAACCAACGTCACTCATCGACGCCATGCGTTCTGTATTAAAGCGCCTCAAAATGGACGACGGCGACTCGGTGGGCAGCGTCTTTCAATCGTGGGATGCTGTTGTTGGCCCCGACATTGCACAACATATTCAGCCGGTCAAACTAGACAGTGGAGTATTAATTGTTGATGCAACCGATGCCGGTTGGGCAACGCAGTTTCGCTTTCTGGAAGCCGATGTCAAACAACGATTTTTTGAACACACCGGCTCGCGAATTGACAGCATTGTGGTGCGTCAAAAACGGCGTCGTTAGCAGTGCTGACCACGTTGATAAGTGCGGGTATAACAGATTTTTGGAAGCAAAATTGGTACACTAAGAGGCGTATTTACGACATGACTTTTTACTCTTTCGCTTTCCTTTTTATGTCCTTGGTGCCACTACTTCTGCACACACTCAGACATAGGTTGCCAGTCATGTCAGATGGCGCTTTGTTCCCTATTCATTCACTACATCGAGGTTGATCCGTGTCCAGCACAGAAAAGAAAAGTTCGGCAAAAAAGCCCACTGCTGACTACGGCGCAAAAGACATTCAGGTTTTAGAGGGTCTCGACCCAGTGCGCAAACGCCCCGGCATGTACATCGGGTCCACGGGTTTAGCTGGCTTGCACCACCTCATCTGGGAAGTGGTCGACAACTCGGTCGACGAGGCGATGGCCGGGTTTTGTACCCGCATCGACGTCATCATCCAAGCCGACGGTGGATGCCGGGTGGAAGACAACGGCCGAGGTATTCCTGTTGACCCGTATCCATCGGGCCCACATAAAGGGAAAAGCGCTGCGGAAGTGGTGCTCACCGTGTTACATGCCGGCGGCAAGTTTGGCGGCGAGGGCTACAAGGTGTCGGGTGGTCTCCACGGAGTGGGCGTGAGCGTGGTGAACGCATTGTCAACCAAGTTGCTACTGGAAATTGACCGCGATGGTGACCGCTACGAACTCGAATTCGTTGAGGGCGGCAAAATGAAGGGGAAGCTTCAAAAAACGGGCTCTTCTCCTGCCAAGGGCCGCGCCACGGGCACAAGCGTTACTTTTTACCCCGACCCCATCATTTTTGCTGCTGAAGGAACAGAGTTTGTTGCGCGCACCGTGATGGAGCGCTTGCAGACGATGGCTTTTTTGAATAAGGACCTCGAAGTGGTCTTTAGTGATGAACGTGCCGAGAAGATACAAAAAGTGGTGTTCCAATACAAGGGCGGCATTGTCGACTTCGTTAAACACTTGAATGCTTCCAAAGAAGCTCTCTTTAGCAAGGTTGCGCACTTTGAAGTGGAAGACGAAGAAGAAGGCATGCAGGCCGCCGTTGCGATGCAGTGGAACACTGGCTATTACGAAGGTATTCACGGCTACGCCAACGGTATTTCCACCACAGAAGGCGGCATGCACGTTGAGGGGTTCAAAACTGCGCTCACTTCGGTGCTCAATAAATATGCACGCGACAAAGGCATCTTGAAAGAAAAAGAAGAAAACCTTTTGGGCGAAGATATTCGTGAAGGAATGACGGCCATCATTGCGGTGAAATTGCGCGAGCCACAATTCGAAGGTCAGACCAAAGCAAAACTCGGCAACGTTCCTATGCGTTCATTTGTTCAAAAGGCAACGAACAAAGCTCTTGCTGAATGGCTCGATGAGAACCCAGCTGAATCTAACAAAGTAGTGAAAAAAGCAATTGCTGCAGCCCAGGCCCGGCTTGCTGCAAAAAATGCACGTAACGCAGTACGTCGTAAAACTGCACTTGCTGGCGCAGGTATGCCCGACAAATTGAAAGACTGCTCAAGTGGCAACCCCGCTGAAAGCGAACTCTTCATTGTGGAAGGCGACAGCGCTGGCGGTACAGCCGTAGACGCACGCGACCCACGCGTGCAAGCCATCTTGCCCATTCGCGGAAAAATCTTGAACGTCGAACGTTCACGACTCGACAAGATGTTGAAGAACAACGAAATTCAAGCGCTTATCACTGCTATTGGTGGTGGCGTGGGCGACGAGTTCGATGCATCAAAAGCGCGATATCACAAAATTATTGCACTTGCTGACGCCGACGTAGACGGCAGCCACATTCGTACGTTGCTCCTTACGTTCTTCTATCGCCAAATGAAACCAATGGTGGAAGCTGGCTACGTGTACATCGCACAACCACCACTGTTCTCGACGGAAATTGGTAAAGAGAAAATTTATTTGAAAGACGAAGTAGCCAAAGCTGCTTTCCTCGCCGACAAACCCAATCACAAAAAAGAATTTCAGCGCTTGAAAGGTCTTGGCGAAATGGACTGGCAAGAATTGCGTTCCACCACCATGGACCCTATGAGCCGCACGCTTTTGCAAGTGACAGTTGAAGAAGCTGCCATTGCCGATGACGTGATGAGCGTGTTAATGGGTGACGACGTGGAAAGTCGCAAGAACTTCATTGTTACCAACGCCCGCGACGTACGAAATCTCGACTTCTAAAAATGTTTTCTAGTAAAAGGCTTCTCTCATGACCAACGTGCCTCTCGAACCACCAGACTCCATCCAGCCCGTTCCGTTGCAAGACGAAATGGAAAGGTCGTTTCTCGACTACGCCATGTCGGTCATCATGTCGCGCGCCTTGCCCGACGTGCGCGACGGCTTAAAGCCAGTACACCGCCGCATTATTTGGGACATGGACCAACAGGGCTTTCGTCCCGACCGCCCATTCGTGAAATGTGCGCGCGTTACCGGCGACACCATGGCGCGCTATCACCCACACGGCGACAGCGCTATTTACGACGCATTGGTACGTATGGCCCAACCCTTCTCGCTGCGCCACCCACTCATCGACTTCCACGGCAACTACGGCTCGCCCGACTTTGGTCCTGCCGCAAGTCGTTACACAGAAGCTCGTTTGCATTCACTAGCAATGTTGCTCTTGGCCGACATCGACGAAAACACCGTCGACATGATTGCCAACTACGACGGAACCACTGAAGAACCAACTGTTCTGCCAGCGCGCTTCCCGAACTTGTTGGTGAACGGCAGCCAAGGCATTGCTGTAGGAATGGCCACCAGCATTCCGCCACACAACATGGGCGAAGTAATTGATGCAACGCTTGCACTCATTGCAAACCCCGAGGCATCGGTCGACGACCTCATGAAGCACGTGAAAGGCCCCGACTTCCCAACAGGTGGGGTCATCCTTGGACGCTCGGGTATTTTCGACGCGTGTCGTACTGGTCGTGGCAGCATCAAGGTGCGCGCCAAAGCAAGCATTGAAGAAGGCCGCCGTGGCCAAATGCAAATTCTTGTTACAGAACTTCCGTACCAAACAAGTTGTTCAGCAGTAGCAGGACGCATTCAAGAACTTGTCGACTCGGGAAACCTCGACGGCATTGCCGACGTGAACGACAACTCATCTGGCGGCAAGACCGAACTCATCATTACGTTGAAGCGCGATGCCAACGCAAACGTTGTGTTGAACAATCTCTACAAACTCACACAACTTCAAACCAGCTTCCCCGTGAACATGGTTGCCTTGGTCGATGGTGTGCCGCGCACTATCAACTTGAAAATGGCCCTTGAGGGTTACATTGCCCACCAAATTGATGTCATCACACGGCGGTCGCAGTTCCGTCTCGACAAAGCACGCGACCGGCAACACATTTTGGAAGGCCGCTTAAAGGCACTCGATGTTATTGATGCCATTATCAAACTCATTCGCGGCAGCGATGATGCAGGTAGTGCCAAAGAAGCATTAATGGTGAAGCCGTACGAGTTCTCTGAACGTCAAGCCATCGACATTCTCGATATGCAGTTGCGTCAACTCACTAAGTTGTCACGCATTGATATTGAGAAAGAAATGGAAGAACTCAACGCACGCATTAAGGAACTCGAAGAAATTCTCAATAACCCAGTGGTGTTGCGCGCATTAATTTCTAAAGAACTCGGTGAAGTGAAAACAAAATTCGCTACACCACGCGTGTGCCAAATTATTGCTGACACTGGCGAAATGGGCATTGAAGATCTTGTTGACGACAAAGAGTTGGTCATCGTTATGACCAACGCTCAGTACGTGAAAGCAGTTCCTGCGTCGTCGTTCCGCACACAAAGCCGTGGTGGCCGCGGTGTAGCTGGCGCAAAGATGAAAACTGACGACATCGTCAAGCACGTCATCTTTACAACATCGCATGCATATCTCTTGTTCTTCTCAAACAGAGGCCGGGTGTATCGATTGCGAGCAGTCGATATTCCAGAACGTGAGCGCACAGCAAAGGGCATTCCTATTGTCAACTTATTGCCATTGCAACCAGGCGAAAACGTACAAGCCATTATCGACACACGCGAGTTCCCGGGCGAGCGCAACTTGTTCTTTGCAACCAAGCAAGGCCAAGTAAAAAAGACCGCTTTCAACGAATACGACTCAGGTCGTCGCGACGGGCTCATTGCACTCAACTTGCGCCCACACGATGAACTCGTGCGCGTTATTGAAACGTCTGGCACCGACGACATCTTCATGGTTGCCCGCAGTGGTCAAACCATTCGTTTCAGCGAAGAAGATGTTCGCCCAATGGGCCGAGCAGCAGCTGGCGTACGCGGCATGAAACTCAAAGCTGGAGACGAAGTGGTGTCGTGCGACCTTGCACGTGACGACGCAGCCATTCTTATTGTCACCGACTCGGGTTATGGCAAGCGCACTCAAATTGACAAGTTCAATACGCAAGGACGCGGTGGTCAAGGTGTTATTGGCATCAAGCTCACCAGCAAAAAAGGCCACGTTGCCGCAGCATTCATGGTGGGCATCGACGACGACATCGTTGCGGTGTCTTCAGGTGGCGTCACCATTCGCATGGCAGTGAAAGAAATTTCAAGCCAAGGTCGCGAAGCAACGGGTGTTCGCGTCATGAGCCTCGACGATGGCCAAAGCGTGGCTTCGGTCGCACTCATTTTGGCAACAGACGACGAAGAGTAAAACCCTTCGTGTTCAGTGTGCTCACCTGTGGCGTTCTTGTTGCCATGGTGCTCAACGTGTTGGGTTCGCATGGCGCACAAACCATTAAACGCACGCGGGCCCATATTGCAGCCGATGCTGCGGCTCTTGCCGCAGTGAGTTTGGGTGAAGCAGGTGCGGCACATTTAGCAATGGCAAACGGCGCCGACCTCATTTCCTTTCGCCGTTTAGGCCCACTCTTGCAATCGGTTGAGGTGTGGGTGCAATACGGTCGTGAACGAGCCGTGAGTTACGCACAATGAGGGCGCAATAGCGCCATAGACTGTGAGCATGACCAAGGAGTTGGCTGCGGTAGACATCCTCTACTTGGAAGGCCTCGCCTTAAAACGCGAACAATTCAGGCGCGAGAATCCAGGAATACTGGAAGCAGAAATAGAAGTCTTGCTCGCACACTGGATCCAAGGTCGACCATTCGATTCCCCTGGCAGAATTAGGGTGCGATAGCGCCATAGACTGACCTCGTGGCTCGCCGTTCGCTCGAAAAATCACTCACTCCCGCACCTCGCGTGCGCCGAGTCAACCGTGTGGTGCGCGACATTGACCCGTGGAGTGTTTTCAAAGTCACCCTCGTTTTCCACTTCGCGCTCTATGTCATGGTCCTCATTTCAAGCATTTTGATCTGGAACGTGGCCAACGCAACGGGCACGGTCGACAACGTCGAGCGCTTTATGGAGTCCTTCGGATGGGAGACTTTTCGCTTCGACGGGGGCCAAATCTTCCACAATTTGTGGATCTTGGGCTTATTCCTGGTCTTTTTACTCACCGGTCTTGCCGTCGTAGTGGCGGCAGTTTTCAACCTCATTGCCGACTTGGTGGGGGGAGTGCGGGTTTCTGTCTTAGAAGAAGAAGTCGTGCAACGTGTGGTTGAGGGAAACGCCCTCGACCGTTAGGCTTCACCACCTGCATACGTGCGGGGCTATAGCTCAGTCGGTTAGAGCGCATCCCTGATAAGGATGAGGTCGCAAGTTCGATTCTTGCTAGCCCCACCATGAAACTTTTCCGCCGTGCACTTCTCGCCCTTGGCGTTGCAGTGGGTATGGCAACCGCTTTGCGCTTTAAAGGCAAAGGCGACGTGCCGCCCCAACAAGGCGGCTGGCGTGACATCACCCCCGACAAGTAGCACGCATTTCGTGGCGCACATCACCCCATAGGATCACGGAGAATGATTGTTGTAGTGGGAACCGGCATTGTTGGCACACATGTAGCCGAGCTTTTGCGTCAGCGCGAGCATGAAGTGCGCTCGGTGTCTCACAACACCATCAACGAGGTGAGCCCCGAGGAAACCGAAGTGGTGGTTTTAGCCCACGCCGGTCACCACGAGCGGGTGGCGCGCAGGTTTCTTCAACATGGTTGTTCAGTGGTGTCGGTGGGCGACGACTCGAAAGACGTGTTGTCGTTACTCGACCTTCAAAGTGACGCGCTCAGTGCTGGGCGCACGTTAATAGTGGGTGCGGCATGTTCTCCAGGTTTGTCGGGGCTACTCGTGGATTATCTTGGGGCAAAATTTGATGAGTACGACGAAATTCACGTTGCCGTACATGGCACCGCTGGCCCACAATGCGCACATCAACACCATCGTGCTTTGTCGGGAACCGCACTGGGGTGGCATGACGATGAGTGGCTCAAACGCCCCGCAGGAAGCGGCCGTGAGTTGTGTTGGTTTCCAGAACCCATTGGTTCACGTGACTGCTACCGCGCCGACCTGGCCGATGCGTTGTTGTTGAAGCACAGTTTTTCTCATGCGAATCGCATTAGTGCACGCGTGTCGGCAACGCGCCGCGACCGTATTTTGGGCAGGCTACCCATGCTCATTCCTCCACATATCGAAGGCGACATGGGCGCAGTACGCGTAGAACTGCGCGGAGTAAAAAACGGCCAACGCACTGTAGAAATCGCAGGTGCAGCGCACCCGATGGGGCATATTGCTGGCGCAGTTGCTGCTGCAACAGCACACGAAATTATTCAGAGCGCAGGAACCGAAGATGCTTTTGTGCCAGGCGTTTTTGGCTTGGGAGCAGAAGAAATACCGAATGCGGCCATTTTTAAAACAGTTTTAAATTCTGGTGTGCGCGTGCAACAGTTTTATGGCGTGCACTAAAACGAGCAACCATGGCGCAGCATTCTCATTCACATGTCATCGATGAAGACATAGAAACTGAAATCGCTCTTCGGTTACGAAAAGCAGATCAACGGTTTACTCCTGCGCGCCGAGCATTAGTTGCAGCACTTGTTGCAGCGAAAGGGCCAATGGCCATTGCCGACATTTTGTTGGTCACCGAAAAGATGCCGCAAAGTTCGGTGTATCGCAATCTCACCGTCTTGGAAAGCGTGGGCGTTGTATCGCGCCTGATGAGCAACGATGAATACGGGCGATTTGAATTATCGGAAAACTTAATTGGCCATCATCACCATCTCATTTGTCAACAATGTGGCGCCATGAGCGACTTCAATATTCCACACGACATGGAAGAACAACTCGACAGCACATTGGCACAGCTTGCTTCAGCAAATGGTTTCACGCTTGAACATCATCGGTTAGACATTGTCGGAAAGTGCAGTACCTGCAAATGAAAAATATTGGGCCATTGCCTTGGTTGCCAGAAGGACTCATGGTGTCGGTGCCACAGCGCGGCGAATTTTTTGTGCGTCATTTCCAACATGCCGACCCCACGGTTCCCACTTTGCTGTTGTTGCACGGGTGGACCGCAAGCAGCGATGTTCAGTTTTTTACTGCCTACGAAGAATTGGCGCAGCATTATTCATTTGTCGGCATTGATCATCGTGGACATGGCCGAGGTATTCGACCCACACGAACCTTCTCACTCGAAGAGTGCGCCGACGACGCAGCAGCAGTGGTGCGCGCGCTCGGAATCAACAGCGTCATTACTGTTGGATACTCCATGGGTGGCCCCATCAGTTTGTTCCTTGCACAACGCCATACAGAACTCGTGAGCGCAATGGTGCTGCAAGCAACTTCGCTGGAATGGCGTGCAACAAAACAAGAGCGTGCGTTATGGGCCCTCATGCGTGGCGCATCGCCGTTGTTGCGCCGGCTCAGCACGCCACGAATTTTGCAGAAACGCCTGCAAGGAATGATGCCCAAAGTAGGTGCGGTGAGTTCTTATGTGCCGTGGCTCATTGGTGAAATTCGCCGCAACGACGCATTCATTGTGAGCAAGGCTGGCGAGGCGCTCAGTAAATATGACGCACGCCCGTGGGCGGGTCAACTCAATAAACCAACGGTATATGTACTGACCACTAAAGACCAGTTAGTAAAAACTGAAAAGCAACAACAGCTCATTGAAACTCTCAATGCACAGGTCATCACTCTTGAGGGCGATCACTTCGTTACTTTGGGCCGCCCCGAGGCGTACAGCGCAGCTACTCGGGCTGCTGTGCAACTTGTGGAGCAACACGCTCGGTAAGTTCACCCACCGAGTCAACAAGTTTTTCTAAGTGGTCGCGCAATTCATCCATGGTGACCATGTCGGCGAGTGCTAAACGCACCGCTGCAAGTTCACGAGCAAGAAATTCGGTATCGGCCTGTGTGCGTGATGCAACGGAACGGTCGACTTCTGCTTGTTGGCGGTCGCGATCTTCTTGGCGATTTTGTGCGAGCAAAATAAGTGGTGCTGCATATGCGGCCTGTAACGACAACGCCAAGGTGAGTACACCAAATGGGTTGGGGTCGAAGTGCCAATTGTCTGGGGTGACAACGTTCCATACAAGCCACGCAACGCACAAGAAACTCTGGAACAACAAAAAGCGAGCAGTACCTAATGTGCGGGCAATAGATTCAGAAAATTGACCGAACGTATCGGGTTGGTAGTGCACACCAACACGGCGCCTTTGACGTGGTAGTGAAATATCTTCGCGACGTTTCATTTTGGTGCCACCTGACGTCGACGCTGGCGCCAGTCGGCAGGCAACGTACGGTCAAGAACGTCGTCGACGGTAATGGCGCCAAGCAAACGTTGTGCCGAGTCGCATACGCCCATTGCCATCATGTTGTACGAAGCGAGCACTTCAGCAACTTCACGGTCGGGCATGTCGACAGTAACGGTGGGCTCTTGTTCTAAGCAACGGCCGAGTTCCATGCTTGGTGGTTCACGCAACAAACGTTGGAAGTGCACTACACCTAGGTAACGGCCAGTGGGAGCACGAAACGGTGGGTTCGTTACAAACACTTGAGCAGCGATAGACACAAGCCATTCCGGGTCGCGAATGTGCGCAAGCGCTTCAGCAACAGTGGCGTTGGGCCCCAGCACAATGATGTCGGGGGTCATGAGCGCACCAGCAGTGCCTTCTTGGTACGACAACAACTGGCGCATCATGGCCGCGTCGTCTTCGTCCATCTCATCAAGAATGCGCGAACGTTGTTCCCCAGGCATTTCGGCCAAGAGGTCGGCGAGGTCGTCGTATTCCATTTCGTCAAGCACGTTCATAAGACGTTCAAGGTCGAGACCTTCAATGAGTCGCAACTGTTCTGCTTCAGGAAGTTCTTCCAACAAGTCGGCTAAACGTTCGTCGTCCATTGCTTCGGCAAGTTGTCGACGTTGTGTGAGAGGAAGTGCACGCACAAAGCCGGCCACGTCGCTTGGGTGCATGTCGCGCAAGCGTGCAGCTTCAGCAGCCATTTCGGTGGTGGGTGCAAAGAGCGACGCCACGGTATCCCAATCGACCAAGCGATAAATGGGGCGGCGCCGTAATGCATTGCGTCGTGCGAGGCGCACCTTGCTGACTTCCCAACCTGGTGTGCGGCCGTCTTCACGCAAACGTAACGCGACGTCACTCACTACTTCGTCGCCCACTTTTTGGTTGATGACACCAATTTTGAGGAGGCGCTCACCTTCTTTTGGCTTGAAAGGGTGAAAGTCGACGTCCCAACTTTTCAGCCGTGCACCGGCATTATCGAGTGAGGCCACGCGGTTGGCGTTCACAAAAATGCGGCGGCGCTGGCTGGTGGCAACAAAACCCAGCACTTGTGGGGCCGAAGAGGTGCGGCCCGAGACCACCACCACGTCTTCGAGGCGACCAATAGGCGCGCCACCTGCATCGAGAAGAGACAGGCGCATGACCCGAAATGCATAAATGAGCTTGCCTGTCATACAGCGAGATTACCCCCGTGAACGCATGAACCTGCGGCGATTTCGGGCAATCCATCGATAGATCACATTGGCAACACTGCGAATTCCCCACAATGAGACAATTCGCCCCGCGATGCGAAAGATGCGCAGGCGACCGTGTTGCAAAATGTATGCCACTGCAAGCGCTTCACTTTGTGGTGCGGGCTCTGATTTGCTGAGGGTCCATACCGAACGGTCGAGCTCGCTGTCGCCAATGCCCGCAGCACCACTTTCCCAAGTACTGCCCGGCACCACAGCAAGGCTCGTATTTTTCTCGACCCACCGCGCGGCAGCTGAACACATGGGGCATGAATCGTCGAAGATCATGCAGGCGTCGTTCGTGTTCGGCTCGGTCATGTGCACAACCTATGCTCATGCCATGTCGAAAGTCGCAATGATCGCCCTGAAAATTGAAATTGACCGCGCGAAGAATCTTTTCGCTTCACTCACGCCAGACCAATGGTCGGCGCAGTCGGGTTGTACCGACTGGCGCGTGCAAGACGTGGCATGCCACATGGCCAGCGTGTTTCATCAAATTGCTGACCCCGCAACTATTGACGGCGGCAACGGCGAAGACGCCGAAGTCGATGCTGAAGTTCCGGTGCAGGCCCGCAAAAACTGGACACCACTGCAAGTAATGGCCGAGTACAACGAGTGGGCCGAGAAAGGCTTCGCCGCATTGG
>JBAXNF010000009.1:0-24544 GCA_037133935.1 bacterium | reverse complement strand
GTGACTCATGTGCCATATAGGCCTCGGTGCCAATGATGGGTTTAATGCCCTGGCTTTCACATTCTCGGTAGAAGTCGAGCACCCCGTACATGTTGCCGTGATCGGTAATGCCGAGCGCAGGTTGACCATCGGCCACTGCCGCCGCCACAAGTTCGTCGAGGCGCGATGCACCGTCGAGCATTGAGAACTCGGTGTGAACATGGAGGTGAGTAAAAGATTCAGTCATAGTGGCGTCAGAAAGACGAAACTACCAAACCCGTGTGACGCGGGATGAAAAAGACAGATTGATTAGAGATATTGACCATTATAACCAACTCCCGCCTCGGGGCCTTGGCCAGTAGGAAGTTGACGAATTTCTTCGAATTGCTGACGCGCTGCCATTTGTTGGGCAAAGAGCGTGGCCTGAATTCCGTGGAACAAACCTTCTAGCCAACCAACGAGCTGAGCTTTAGCAACCCGAATTTCTGCTTCGCTAGGAATTTCACCATCGGTAAATGGCAAGGCCAGCATTTTCAATTCCTCTTGCAGATCGGGTGACAATGCGTCGCCTAATTCCACAATGGAGCGTTCATAGATTTCTGCCATTCTTTCCCGACTTGCTTCGTCGAGGCGAGTGGCATGTGCTTCTTCGAGCAACTGCTTCACCATCGAACCAATGCGCATGACCTTGGCGGGGGCCGTAACGGTTTCCACTGGCTCATCGGAGGTGCTCATACAGCCACACTCTAGAGGGGTGCAACACCTCAGCAAGACTTATGAGCGATGAACAAGCAAAGGGACATACATCTCATCGGCGGTCAGCGAACCATGACGACAGACAAGTTGAAAAGGCCCAGAATCGGCTGGGTCAAAGAATGTCACCGGTTCATACGGCACAAGCGCCACTTCCCCGAGACGCCTTTGTACAACAGGGCGCATGATGGGTCCAAACCAATGTTCATCGAGTATTTGTTCTTGCGAACGCACCCACGCACAGTGAGAAAATTTCTCGGCACACACCTCAAGCAATTGAGCCTCCATGCCTCTACGTGCATGAAGCCAACGGAACCGCCCTTCACCACTTTGAGTACGTACAAGGTTCATGATGTCGTTGTCGAGCCGCACTACGTTGTCATTGACATGCACCTGACCATGGTCGGCAGTTACATACAGTGCAGTATCGCTTGGCAAACGCGAAATGATGTCAGAGATGAGCGCATCGACAACACGTAGTTCTGCATCGTAAAAAGCACCGAAACCTCTTTCGTGTGCGATTTTGTCGATGCCGTCGTAATACGCATAGACAAAGTTTTCACCCGCGTTGAGAAGTTCTTCTATGATGACCGGAATACTTGACGACACTCTCCATCCGTGATGGCGAACACCCTTCAAATGCGCTTCAGTGAAACCACTGCCCTCTAACTCTGCTTTAGAAATGACAGGAACCGACGAACCCAAAAAGGGAGGAAACGGCTGCACATCATGTGGAGGAAACTGACGTCGCAAGTCTCCTTTTTCATCGGCCCATCGCAGAGAGTTCATGACATATGAGTCAATTTGCATTCGGTAGCCAACAATGCCATGTTCACCTGGAGCCAAACCTGTTGCAATAGAAGTGAGAGCTGTGGCCGTTGTGGTGGGAGCAACACTGGTGATGCGAGAAGCCGACATGTTTGCCATGGTCGGTGCGAGCGTTGTGCGTTCCTGAAACTGGTTCCACCCCAAACCGTCAACAATGAGCACTACAGCCCGCTTTGCCCCCACAGCACCATCTGGAAGCCAGTCGGGAGCATTTGCTTGGTGAGTCGCTTGAGGCGACAAAAGGTACGGAATAATGTTGCAAATTGCCCCGCCAGAGAAATCTGGCAAAATGGGGACAGAGGCAACATCTACAGGCACCACTGCAGTGAACCACCTCACGATGGCTGAACACAACGCCAACACCCCGTACGATAGAGCCGTGAGAGTTTCTACCCGTGGCGACTACGCCTGCCGAGCACTCCTCTCCCTTGCCCTGCACGCAGACAGCTCTGGGCCTACCTCTGTGCGTGACATTGCCGAGCGCACCGCGCTACCCCAGCCTTATCTTGAACAAATTCTTCTTGCCTTAAAAGGTGCCGGGTTGGTGAAATCAAAGCGTGGCGTGGGTGGTGGCTACGTATTGGCACGCGACCCTGCAGACATCAAATTATCTGAGGTCATTTCCGCTGTCGATGGACCCATCACTATTGGCGACTTTGGGCAACCCCACGAAGACGAAGCGTGCAACCACGAAGGTCAATGTGTTTTACTTGCCATTTGGGGTGCCGCTGGCGACCACATGAAACAACATCTTGAGCAGTACACACTTGCTGGTATTGCAAACGCAGCACGCGGCGTGGCACCGTGGCCCGCTATTGAACACACCCACTAAGAGGCAGTAACTCCTAAGCCTGCGCACAAGGTTGAAATGTCGCTTGGCATCGGCGCATCAAATGACATCGCTTCACCAGTGACAGGATGATCGAATCCTAATTTCACTGCGTGCAATGCGGGTCGCGAAAAAGGAAGCCCAGCTCGCGCCCCACCGTATGTTCCGTCACCAACAACAGGGTGACCCACTGCGGCAAGATGCACGCGAATTTGATGCGTACGCCCTGTTTCCAAGCGGCAACGAACCGTGCTCACCGGAATGGGCGTATCGAACTCTTCGGTGACTTCATAATGGGTACGCGCAAATTTGCCATCAACAACAATGGTCATTCGCATCACATCGCGGGGATCTCTACCAATAGCCGCATCAACCACTCCCGATGGCGCATCGAAATGACCAACCGTTAAAGCAAAATATTCACGCTTCACTGTTCGATCGCTGAGTGCATTGACCAAAGACTCATATGCATTTTGTGTGCGTGCCACCACCATTAATCCGGTGGTGCCAATATCGAGACGGTGCACAATGCCTGGACGCATGGGCTCACCCACCCCAGCAACTTCTGGGTATAGGGCCAAAATGCCATTCACCAATGTTCCAGTCATGTTGCCAGCTCCTGGGTGCACCACAAGACCATTAGCTTTATTAATGACGACCACAGAATCGTCTGCGTAAACAATGTCGAGTGCAACCGATGGGTCGCCTTGTGGAAGTTCTTTTTCAGGCACACGCGTTGGATCGATGGAAATTTTTTGACCCGCAACTACTTTCACCTTGCCGCTTACTGAAACCACATCATCAATGAGAACACCACCAACGCTGATGAGTGACGACGACTGCGCACGACTGATATCGGCGAGCAACGCAACAACACGGTCGAGACGATCTCCTGCTAACGCTGGGGGGAGGATTTCTTCAATCATGACTTCTCCGTTCGAAATGAGGTGAAAACGAGAAGCGCTCCACCAATACAAATTGCCGCATCGGCAAAATTGAAAACTGGCCACCACTGCAAGTCGATGAAATCAACGACAGCACCATGTAACCACGCATCGCCGCGAAACAGACGATCGACAATGTTTCCTGCAGCACCACCGGCGACTAAGCCAACAAATACTGAGCTACTGAACGAAGATCTCCGCATGCCTACAAGCAAATACGCCACGACGATTATGCCGAGCACCCCAATAATGGGGCCAATTCCTGTTCCTTGAGAAAATGCCATACCGCTGTTGAACGACAAATTGAACCGCAAACTTCCGAGCACACCTACAGCGTGACCGTCGTTCAAACGACTCACAGCCCAATGTTTAGTGATTTGATCGAAAGCCCCTACTCCACTCGCAACCGCAAGTGAAGACCGGCGCAGAGAGGTCACCTGCGGCCGAATGTGCCGACTCGCTCTTCAACGAGTTCTGTGGTCCACGGAATTGCTTTCAAGCGCTCCCGTGGAATGGGCTTACCAGAATGTTCTGAGTAGCCGTATTCGCCCGCCTTAATGCTCTCTAATGAAAGGTCGATTTGTTCAACAATGTGACGCGCCGAAGCCGACAAGGTGAGATCGCGTTCGCGTTCAACAACCATGGTGTCTCCCTCGCCGCCTTCATCGTCAAATTGCACATCTCCCATTTCAGCATCGGCAATGAGTGCGTTTGCTTCATCTTCAAGACGTGTTGCTTGCCCAACCAGGCTGACGCGCTCTGATTGCAGCATCTCGCGCTGAGCTTGGAGGAACTTGAGATCGAAATCTTTGGTTGGGGTAATTCCATCTTGCGCAGGCAACTTTACGATGACTGGCTTTTCTAGAGCTTTTGCTTTTTTCTCTGCGACCTTGCGAGCGGCTTCAGCAAGCCTCTCAGCTTCTTTCGCTAAGCGAGCAGTTTCTTTTTCGGCCGCTTTGCGATCTGCTTCGGCTTGCTTCTCGGCTTCTTTGGCGAGGCGTTCAGCTTCTTTTTCTGCAGCTTTCTGCTTGGCAATTACTGCCTTTTCAGCGTCAGCTTTCTTCTTTGCCAGCTCTTGTTCCTTTTTTTGCTGAGCAAGAATTTTTTCGCGAGCTTTCTTTTCTTCCGCTGCGGCTTTTGCCTTAACACGCGCGAGCTCGGCAGCGGCCTTAGCTTTTGCACGTACTGCATCGGCAGCAGCCTTAGCTTTTGCAGCTTTTTCGCGCTGTGCGGCTATTTCTTTTGCCTTTTTCTCTGCAGCAATTTTCTTGGCTAGTTCAGCTGCTTTTTTGGCAGCAGCTACTTTTTTCAGGTCGACCTTTGGAGCAATTTTTTTGGCAGGTGCTTTTTTGGCTGGAGTTTTCTTAGCAACAACTTTTTTGGCAGGTGCCTTTTTCGCTACAACTTTTTTGGCAGGAGCCGACTTCTTTGAGCTCACAGTTTTTTTAGACACGGATTTTGAGGATGCTGCTTTCTTTGGTGCGACAGACTTCTTTGCCGCTGGCTTTTTTGCCGTTGATTTCTTTGCAACAGGCTTCTTTGCCGCTGACTTCTTTGCTGGCTTCTTTGCGACCATGCTCACACCATTTCCGTTTTCCACAAAAGACTTCTCTTGAGTGGTCTATCTTGACGGTGGATGATACGTCATATTGGGACCAAGTCCCAATATTTCCCTTATTTGCCCGCTAATGCCATCCAAATATGCACTTCGTGCCCTTCGAGTGTCTCCACATGCTGGGGGTCTCCGCTTCCTTGCTCCAAGGTAAAACGGGTGGCCAGCACCTCATGAGCCATCATGTCGACGTGAGCCGATACAGCACTAATGAACGCTGCAGGGCCTGTAATAGCAACGGAAATGCGATCGGTGACCACAAAGCCAAGACTTCGCCGGGTTTGCTGAAGAGCGCGAATGAGGTCTCGTGCAGCACCTTCTGCTTCAAGTTCTGGGGTGAGAGCAACATCGAGCACCACCACACCTGGATGATGCGACAGTGCGGCGCTAGCTGCGCCCTCGGCGGCGACCAATTTAAGGGAATACTCACCCTCTTCTAACCGGAACCCACCAGCAACTGGTGCTCCATCGACTATCAACCAATTTCCCGACTTGACAGCATTAATTACTTTTTGTGTGTCGCCGCCGAGACGCGGGCCAAGTGCCTTTGGGGTGACCTGCAACTCGTGCTTCGCCATTGCACCTACGTCGATACGAAATTCAATATTTCGTACATTGACTTCATCTTTCACAATGTCAATAAAGGCGTCGAGCCCAGACAATTCTGGCGTTGCAATGGTCAACGTAGTAAGAGGAAGACGCACGCGACGCCCGTTGGCCTTACGAATAGACAGTGCCGTAGAGCAAACATCGCGTACTTTGTCCATTGCTGCAGTCAGTTCAGGGTGCGCAACAAGTTCATTTTCTGATGGCCAATCGGTGAGATGAACACTTCGCTCTCCGGTGAGGCCTCGATAAATTTCCTCCGACACCAACGGCAGTAACGGTGCAGCAACACGACACAACACGGTGAGCGCAGTGTGCAAAGTGTTGATGGCGTCTTGGTCACCTGCCCAGAACCGATCACGACTACGGCGAATGTACCAATTTGTTAAAACGTCGAGATAGGTGCGAATGGTGGCGCACGCCTCAAACAAATCGTAGGCATCGAATTGTTGAGTGAGAGCCGCCACAAGATTATGTGTCTTTGACAAAATATATTTGTCTAGGACGTTTGTACTGTCAGTCGACCAGTTGCCTTGCTTGCCTTCAGCATTTGCATACAAGGTGAGGAAATACCACGAGTTCCACATGGGCAGAAGTACCTGGCGCACTGTTTCACGAATGCCGGCTTCATTAACCGAGAAGTCTCCACCTCGCAAAATAGGAGACGACAACAAATACCAACGCATTGCATCGGCACCATACGTATTGAACACTTCCATTGGGTCGGGATAGTTGCGCAGACTCTTCGACATTTTCGCGCCGTCATCACCCAGCACCACACCATGACCTACACAAGTGGAAAATGAAGGGCGATCGAACAGAGCCGTTGCCAGCACGTGCAAGGTATAAAACCAGCCTCTGCTTTGCGCCACGTATTCCACAATGAAGTCACCGGGATAGTGATTTTCAAACCATTCTTGGTTTTCAAATGGGTAGTGCACCTGCGCAAAAGGCATTGATCCGCTTTCAAACCAGCAGTCCAGCACTTCAGGAACACGTCGCATGACAGATTCGCCCGATGGGTCGTCAGGGTTGAGTCGCGTGAGATTGTCGATGAATGGACGATGCAGATCATTTACTTCCACACCGAAATCGGCCTGCAGTTGCGCAACACTTCCATATACGTCTATGCGTGGGAAAAGTGGGTTGTCGCTTTTCCATACAGGTATGGGGGATCCCCAAAAGCGGTTACGGCTAATTGACCAGTCGCGAGCATTTGCAATCCACTTTCCAAAAGAACCGTGTTTCAGATGCTCAGGAACCCAGTGAATATTTTCATTGAGTTCCACCATACGGTCGCGAAACTTTGTGACTTCCACAAACCAGCTCGATACCGCGCGATACACAAGAGGCTGCGCACAACGCCAGCAATGTGGATACGAGTGGTTGTAGCTGTCGTGGCGAATGACTCGCCCTTCGTCTTTGAGCTGACGAATAACTAATGGGTTCGCTTCAAAGACGTGTGTGCCTACCCATGTGGAAATGAGTTCGGTATAGCAACCCTGGTCGTCCATGGGGCAAATGGTGGCAATTCCTGCGGCTGCACACACCAATTGGTCGTCTTCACCAAAGCCAGGGGCAAGATGCACCACTCCGGTTCCATCTTCGGTGGAAACAAAGTCGGCAGTGAGCACCTGGAACGCATTTTCAGTGTCGGAAAGAAAAGGAAATAATGGCGTGTACTGACGACCCGCTAGTTCACTTCCTTTTACAGTTCCTACTTGCTCAGCACCGCTGAATTCCTTTTCATACGAAGCAAGGCGCGACTCGGCCAAAATATATTTCACGCCTTCGCCATCTTGCATGATTGCGTAATCAATATCGGCACCAACAGCTAAGGCAAGGTTTGACGGCAGCGTCCATGGCGTTGTGGTCCAAGCCATAATGCGCTCACCAGTCTCCAATAAAAACCACACCGACAATGCAGGGTCTTGACGATCTTGATACACATCGTCCATGCGAGTTTCTGTATTCGACAATGGAGTCTCGCAGCGCCAACAATAAGGCAGCACGCGAAAGCCTTCGTAGATGAGACCCTTTTCCCACAGCGTGTGAAATGCCCACATAACACTTTCCATGTATGGCGTATCGAGGGTTTTATAGTCATTGTCAAAATCGACCCAGCGCGCCTGGCGAGTAACGTAGCGTTCCCACTCGCTGGTGTACCGCAACACACTGGTGCGGCACACGTCATTAAATTTGTCAATACCAAAGGCGGCAATTTCTGGGTGCCCGGCAATACCCAGTTCTTTTTCTGCTTCCACTTCTGCGGGAAGTCCATGGCAATCCCAGCCGAATCGACGTTCTACACGCCGACCACGCATGGTTTGGTAACGCGGCACAGCATCTTTGACGAACCCCGTGAGCAGGTGCCCGTAGTGCGGCAAACCGTTGGCAAAAGGAGGGCCGTCATAAAAAACGAATTCGTTATTTCCTTTTTCTCCGGCACTGCGTAATTGCACCGAGGCCTCAAAGGTCTGATCGGCAGCCCAAAAGGCGGAAACAGCTTCTTCTATTGCCGGAAATTTAGGTTGAGACTGAACATTGGGGTATGCCACGGCAACGAACCCTACTCAGATAACTGACTGATGTACAGCACGTGGAGCGCGACTTCGTTTTTAGCAGCCCAAGATGAGGCGGCCTACCACTATTTGCAAAAACATGATGACCACGATGGGCGAGAGATCAAATTGACCCATCGGAGGAAGGATTCGCCGCGCACGCCCCATGAGGGGTTCTGTTGCACGAAAGAGCCACTGATTGACAGTAAAGACGATTCCACCTGGGCGCAGTGGGAACCACGACAAAACAATGCGGAAAAAAATGATGAGAACATAAAAGTTCAATAGCCGACACAAAAGTTCACGCATAAGTTATTCGAACTGTGAACGTGATGTTGGCGGCTTCAACAAAAACACATCGGTGGCGACGCGCTCCATTGAACCATTCATTGCGTAACAGAGTCCACTTCCAAAGTCGATAAGTCGACGCACAACTTCTTTGTCGCAACTTTCAAGATTCATAATGACCGGCTGGCCTTCTTTGAACCTGTCAGCAATTTCTTTAGCTTGTTCAAAACGTAACGGCCTGACCGTTGCGGGCTCAGCTCCACTGACTGCTAAAGGACGAACTGTTGTGCTCTGACGCGGTGAACCAACGGGTCGCAATTGCAAACCCGAGTCGTCACCATTGCGGCGATAGCCACCAGTGTCTTGCGGAATTGCTCCGCTGTGATCTTCGTATTCGGGCTCCATACGTTGACGAGGCGCACGACTAGATGGGTCGGCAGCGTAACCTGAGCGCACGTTTCGCTGGGGACGATCTATCTCCATTGACTGGTCATAGTCGTCATAATTTTCATCGGCCCCTAGACCGAGATAATCCATAGCGCGTCGCCACATTGACATGTTCATAGGTTATACGACATGGCGTTCTCTATTGGGGACGTTCCCCGAATATTGCAGATCCGACACGAATAGTGGTTGCACCCTCTTCGAGGGCAATGCGGTAGTCATGAGACATCCCCGCCGAACACTCCAAAAGACCCAATTCATTACACATTTTGCGTGTCTCGCGAAAGGTCTCTCGTGTCTCCAAGGGGTCACCATTTGTTGGGCCCATCACCATCAGCCCACCGACATGCAGTTGAGATGAGCGGGCAAGTTCCACCAGTTTAGCTACATCACGTGGATGGCAACCCGATTTTTGTGTCTCGTCGGCGATATTGACTTGCAAAAGAACCGCGGGCGCGACTCCACCGTGAGTCGCGTACAACTTCGCTAGCCCCAAAATGACCGATTCCCTATCGATGGTCTGCCAAGTCTGTACTTTTCCAAACAACTGAGCCAGTTTGTTTGACTGCAAATGCCCGATGAAGTGCAGGGGCAAACGCTTGTGAATATCGGCAGCCAATGCTTTTGCTAATGCTTCTTGGGCATAGTTCTCGCCCACGGCATCACACCCGGCATCTCTTGCCCAATCCCAGGCTTCAGGCCCGAAGTTTTTGGTCACTGCAACAAGTCGCACGGCTCGCGCCGCTTCGCCACAGATGTCTGCAATGTGTGAGCGCACCACACCGACGTTGTGGATGACTTGTTCTTGAGAAAGAGATGGAGTGGTGCTTGACAAGAGCTACTGCAAAGTTATTTCAAAAATGAGGGCACATCGAACTCGTCATCATCACCACTCGTATCGAGTGGATCTGAGGCAAATACACTCCGCGGAGTTGAACTTGTACCAGAACGAGAGTCAACAGAACGCAATGGTGCGCGCTTGTCATTTCCATCCCAACGCTCGAACCCAGCGGCAATAACGGTGACACGCACCTCGTCGCCTAGTTCGTCGTCGATAACGGTACCGAAGATGATGTTTGCATCGGGGTGAGCAACTGCATGTACTACTTCTGCTGCAGCATTCATCTCGAACAGACCCATACTTGACGGACCAGCAATGTTGAGCAGAATTCCACGCGCACCATCGATTTGAGCCTCAAGAAGTGGGCTTGTGATAGCAGCCTTTGCCGCAGTAACTGCGCGGTTATCACCACTTGCATGACCGATACCCAATAACGCAGTTCCTGCATTTGCCAGAATCATCTTGACGTCGGCAAAGTCGGTATTAATGAGGCCGGGAGTTGTAATAAGGCTTGTAATACCAGCAACACCATTGAGCAAGATGTCGTCTGCCATTTTGAATGCATTGATTGCGGAAGTTTTATCGTTAGCAACACTTAAGAGTCGATCGTTGGGAATAACGATGAGTGTGTCTACTTTTTCTTTGAGTTTGGCAATGCCGTTTTCCGCTTGCGTGGAACGACGACGACCTTCAAAGCCAAATGGACGAGTAACAACACCAATGGTGAGTGCGCCAATTGCCCGTGCAATTTCAGCAATGACCGGAGCCGCACCGGTACCAGTACCGCCGCCTTCACCCGCAGTGATGAAGACCATGTCGGCACCCGCCAACATTTCTTCAATTTCAGCACGATGAGACTCTGCAGCAGCATGTCCGACTTCTGGGTCGCTGCCGGCGCCGAGTCCACGTGTGAGGTCGCGACCGATGTCGAGTTTGACGTCGGCATCAGACATTAAGAGCGCTTGCGCATCGGTGTTGACCGCAACAAACTCAACGCCTTTGAGGCCGGCATCGATCATGCGGTTGACGGCATTCACGCCGCCGCCACCGACTCCAACGACTTTCATGACTGCTAGATAATTTTGGGGTGCTCCGGCCATGGGCCATGACCTCCGAGAGATAGGAAATGTTGTTCTTATGTTTCCACGTTAAGAGGCTCAACTGTGGGATTTCCGCTTTATTATTTCTGAGCGAAGATGGGGTCACCACTCGAGAGATCGATGCTGCGGAGGTTTTGAGGATCCTGCCGACGCAAAACCAGCACTAAAGACACGAGTTTTGCTCGTAAATCACTTGGCTGGCCAAAGATCACCACGGTTCCCGTGCGCAGGGTCATGAGCAGCTCGGTGTTATTGGCAACACCAACATTCAAGACTGTCTTTTGAATTTCGGTGGGCAAAGACGCAGAGAGTTGCGCTGCTGCCGTATAGACCTCGTTGGCCCGTGCCCCGGCAAGGAGAGCATCGCCAACCCCAGTGATTTGCATGTACTGAGTGGGTTGACCTGTTTGCACAGAGATGACATACCCCTCGACGTCTAAGACACGTGACTGGTTGTCACTCCCGAGAAACCACGCAACGGGCTGTCGCTCATCAATGTCGATGACCGCCGTCGATGGGAAGTGCTTGCTGACGCTTGCATCACGCACCCACGGGTCTGCCCGTAAGGTCAGTTCTGCAGCATGCAAGTCGCCAAAAATGATGGACTTGCCTTTCACTTGTGCCGTGGCTTGTGCCAAAACTTCTGATGAAACGTATTTTGCTCCTTGCACAGTGACCGTGCGTACCCCGAATAAGGGTGAGTTCAAAATGGGTACCGCTATGGCTACAACAAGAATTGGTACAAGCACATAGAGCACAACGCGTAAACGACGCTTTCCCTCTTCGCGACGCACTTGAATACGGCGCAGGCGAAACCGACGGTGGGGCTGGCCATCATCACTTCGCTCTAGTGGCTGGGTAAATTCTTTGTCTTCAATGACAAGCGGCGGACGTCGGGCGTGGGTGAGATCGTCATCGGAGACGATGTCGTATCCGCCAAGGACATGGCCCTCAAAATACTCCGGGCCATCTTCGTCGACAATTGAAATACCGTCAAAAGCCTCCGTCAGTTCCTCGAGCACCTCGAATGGAACATCGTCGATTGACCGCACAACTGGTGTCTCACCAGTGACATGAGCCAACTCCCCTGACTGCATCTCTTGTGTTTCGTCATCATGTGAGGGAGTCGTCATAAAAAGGTCACTTTGGGAATTTTGCGCAGAGGTAGGCGTCTAGTTTCTCACTGTCGGACGAGTCTCCTGCGTCAATTGCCAATGCCTCACCCGGCGCGAAGCCCACTAAACGAATTTCGCTATGCAAATGAACCCCAGTAAGACGAAGCACCTGCTGTTGCACCATATTCATCAGTTTCACCACATCGGCGCTTGTTCCACCATGGTCACTTTGAATGAAGTTGGCATGTTTTTCACTCACGCATGCCGTACCAAGCCGATAGCCACGCAGCCCTGCTTGATCGATGAGCGCACCAGCTGAAATAGCTCCATCGTTGGGGTTAATGAATACCGACCCCGCATTTTGGCCACCAGGTTGGTGATCGCGGCGCCACTTCACAATGTCGCCAAGCAATGCATCTCCACAGCCGGGCTCGCTTTTCTCCAGCACAACTTTTGCCCACGTCACCACATGTTGATGACCGAGCGCAGAACCACGAAACCGCAAACCGAGTTCGCTCGCTGGAACCCAACCATGACAACCCGAGGTCAAAGAGATGACATATGCCGAATGCAGCGACGCGGCAATATCTGCCCCATGGCCTCCAGCATTCATCCGCACTGCCCCGCCAACTGATCCTGGTACACCTACCGCCCATTCAAAGCCAGCAATACCTAATGCACTCAACTGTCGGGCAGCCACAGGCAATGGTGTTGCACCTGCAAATAAAACACTCACACGGTGTGGTTCTTGCGTTGACTCTTCTCCAGCAAGACTTTGCCCAAAGTCGCCAAGAGCAATACACAGACCTTGAAACCCCATGTCGGAAACAAGCGTGTTGCTTCCACGTCCTAACACAACAACAGGCATTTCGCGACGGCGCGAACAAATGGTGGCAACTGTTATGAGCTGGTCTTCGGAGAGCACTTCTACGAACAGCCGAGCTACCCCTCCTACTTTGTACGTAGTGCGCGCTGCCATTGGAAAAAATTCATGCACTTCTAGCTGTGCAGCGATGAGTTCTTCGGCACATTGCCTCAACAGACGTTCAGATGCAATTTCAGCAGGCAATGTTTCAATATCTCCACAGCCACTTGAAATACATACATCACCGTCGCGCAATATGTTGGCTAAATGCTGCGCCAGACCTGCGCGACGAGGTACCCAGTCAACTTGCAACTGTGGATACGCAGCTTGCACCGCATCTACTACCAACTTGCCTGTTACGCCCTCAATGACAGCAGTACCCGATGCATAAATATCGGTAATAACCACAACATCTGCGCCAGTAAAGGCGTGGGCGTATTCATGAGAGATGAGCGCCATTCGGTTATACCTGTTGGGCTGAAAAACATAAATGAGTCTGTTGGGCGTAGGTGCATGAACGCGGCCAGCAATCATTCCTTGAGCGGCCCCTACTACTGCAGCAATTTCTGTGGGGAGATGGGCATAATCATCAATCAGCGTGATGCCGTCTTCTTCGCTACGAATGTCGAAACGCCGCGCCACACCCTGAAATTCGCCAAGCACTTGAGTAACTTCTTCTTGAGTTGCACCAAATCGCAATGCAATGGCGAGTGCACCAAGCGCATTGAGCACATTATGCATACCCCGCGCATTGAGGTTCACCGTAAAGTCACGTTGCCCTTGATACTTCTCCAGAATATTTGCGGCGATGTGCACCGAAAAGGTCATGCCACCTGCAGTGGCTTCAATATCTGACGCAGCAATGCCAATGTCTGTGATCTTGCCCAGCACGCCATATGTCAAAACTTCACGTCCCTCAGCCTGCAAGTGGCCGCAGAGCTTGTGTAATTCAGCGTCGTCTACACACAGGGCAATTGGGCCATCGACCCCTCGAGCAAAACGGGAAAAGCTATTCACAATATTTGCGAAGTTTCCAAAGTGATCGAGATGATCTGTATCGATATTGGTGATGATCGCCCCGCGTAGTGGCAAAACCTCGTGTGTGCCGTCGCTTTCGTCGGCTTCCACCACGAAGAGTCCTGTTTGTGACCATGCCCCATTTGTCTGCAAGCCCGGGGCATCCCCTCCAACAACAAAACCACATTTGCCTTCAGCGCCGCCCAACATCAACGAAACTAAAGTGGTGGTCGTCGTTTTTCCGTGCGTACCTGCCACCCCAATAGATGTTCCGCAAGCACAAACAGCTGCCAACATTTCAGCACGAGACAATGCGGGAATACCTACACGCCGAGCAGCAGCCATTTCAATGTTGTCGCTCGGCACACCACTTGAGGCGCACAACGCATCACAACCAACAACGAGGTCTTCATTGTGCCCAATTGAAATATTGATACCCAGTTCTTTAAGTTGAGCAATATTTTCACTTGGACGAATGTCGCTGCCCGACACGCGGTGCCCCATTGCCACTAGCGAACGCGCAAGTGCACTCATACCGGGTCCGCCAATGCCCACCACATGCAGACGTTGTGCAGTGCCTAATTCAAAGACAGCTACTTTTTTCGTATGTGGCGGGTTGCTATGCGATGAGGACATAAAGAATCATTTGCCTTATTCAGTTGCACGAGCGACGGTAGCAATGAGCGAGCCCAGTTCCGCCCGACGGTTCAATTCCCCCGCAAAATGGGCATTTTTACGCAGATCTGTGAGTTTCTCTGAATGCAGCACTAGGTCGGAAATTGCTTCTTCGGCTTTTTGTACAGTGAAGTGTTCTTCCGTGATGAGTAGTGCTCCACCAACGTCTGAAAGCAAACGGGCATTTTGTTCTTGATGGTTGTCTGCAGCCCCAGCCCACGGAACCAAAATGCTGGCAACACCCAACGTGGAAATTTCGCCAATGGTGCTTGCCCCCGAGCGCGAAACAACAAGATCGGCTGCTTGATACACCTCTTGTATACGTGCTTCATAACCCACCTGAATGCAATTTGGCGATGTCATGGGCGCTTCATTTTCTACGTATCGATTGCCAGCAATGTGGTACCAAAATACTGAACTCAACCTTTCGTTGTCACGAAGCTGTTCGGTCACGTTGTTCAACAGTGCTGAGCCAAGTGACCCTCCCATGACAACGACCACGAATTGATGAAGCGGTATTCCGAGCACTGCACGAGCAGCGTTTTTCGTCGAGGTGTCGATCTGGGTGTGGCCGGCTTGGCGAAGATGACGCCGAATTGGGGCCCCCACCAAAGTTGCCGTGCTCAGCGGTGAATGTGGATGCGACTTCGTTACCAAGTGCGCATCGCGCGCCTGACGTTTTGTCGCGAGTCCTGGTTGCGAGTCGTACGAAACAACCACGCGCTGAATTCCGAGCTTTTTTGCCGCTTGCATGGGTGCCAAACTGCCATACCCACCAACCGACACCACCACATTTGGCATTATCTCATTCATCAACTTGCTTGACATACGTGTTGCCTTGCGCAGCAATAACAACATGCGCACATTATGGAGAACGGATCTCGGAGAGAGTTGGTGTTTGGCACCGATGACGTTGAGCAGAGTGAAGGGATACTTCGTTTGCGAAAGAATATTTTCATCAATGCCTCGTTGTGTTCCGATGAAGTGAATGTTTTCGGGGTGGACCCCTTCATCTTCCAGCATCTCAGCAATCGCGACCGCAGGAAGTACATGACCACTGGTGCCACCTCCACAAATAACTATCCGCAACGCCCCAGAAGAAGTCATGCGATCGTCACTTCATGTGGCGTGCGACGTTGAGCAATAAGCCAGTTGCGGCCATGGTGACGAGAAGCGAACTACCGCCGTACGAAATGAATGGAAGAGTGAGACCAGTAACAGGCATCGCCCCTGTGACGCCGCCAATATTGACAATTGCTTGCACCCCGAACCATGCAGTAACACCGCCAGCAAGAAGCGCACCGAAGGCATCGCGCGCGCCAAGTGCAGCTTGTATTCCAAATACAATGAAGAGGAAAAAAAGACCAATGACCGATATGGCACCCAAAAATCCGAGTTCCTCGGCAATGATGGCGAAAATGAAGTCGGTGTGGGCAAGTGGCACATAGCCCCACTTGCCTGCTCCATCGCCAACACCAACACCGGTGAATTTGCCATTAGCGATGCTGATCATCGATTGGTACACCTGATAGCCCCAGTGACCTTTATTTCCCTCAACGTCCATGAACGCTAAAAAACGTTGACGGCGATAATTTTCCATGTTGACAAAAATGCCACCGATGAATAAGCCGATTGCACTCGCGCCGAGCAAGCGTGAAATTGGAGCCCCTGCGACAAATGCAATAGAGAGAACAATAGCTCCAAAAATAATTGCTGAACCAAGGTCTTTTTGCCACAAGCACATTCCTGCGGCGGACCCCAGCACAATTGCGACTTTTACAAGTCGTGTACTCATATCTGACATATCTCGATGATTCTTACTCAAGATACGCGCTACATAAATGAGTGTTGCCAACTTCAGTAGTTCTGATGGCTGGAATCGCCACGCACCATCGCCCACCCATGCGCGCGCCCCGTTCACTGAGGCCCCTAGGCCTGGTACGAACGGGAGGAACATGGCGACCAAAGAAGCAATAAAAATCAGATGGGCGTATTTCTTCAACATTTGGTACGGGAATGAATAGGCACCCCACATGAGAAAGGTGCCGATGCCAGCCCACGCAAGCTGACGATAAAAGATTCCGAATGCAGATTTACCGCTATGCAGCATCGTCACCGACGATGCTGAGAGCACCATCACAAGACCAAACATCACAAGCAATGCGCTCACAACAAGTAGTCCGTAAAAAGCGACTGTTGGTGCCTGTGTTGCCATCTGTCGTTTACCCGATACACCGGAGCGGTCGAGTGTCGCGCGGCGGCGCTGAGCAACCGTTTGGAAACCTGCCTGCGAACGATCGGGAACAACTGTGCTCATGTCAAATCATCTCCAACATAGACCCTCACACGTGTTGCAAAGTCGGATCCCCGCTCTTCGTAGTTCTTGTACCAATCAAAACTTGTGCATGCTGGCGATAGCAGCACTACTTCATTAGCGCTGACCTGAGAGCCAGCAATTTCTATTGCCTCTTGCATGCTCGTGGCAACTGCCGTTGGGCAAAGACCAGCGAAGGTTGCTGCAATTTCTTGCGCACTTTCGCCGATGCATACCACGGCTTTGACATGCTGATGCTCCAGGGCTAGTTCCGACAGGTTCAAGCCTTTATTGCGGCCGCCAGCAATAAGAACAATACGTGGAAAGGCACGCAAAGCAGTTCGTGTCGCATGCGGAGAGGTTGCTTTTGAATCGTCAAACCAACGCACTCCATTTTTTGAAGCAACGAGTTCAATGCGATGGTGTGATGGTGCAAATTCTTGCAGTGTTTGAACAACACCCGCCCGAGTACCAACACCGCTTTCCAAACACATGGCAGCGGCGGCAAGACCATTTTGTACATCGTGGGGTAATGATCGCTTCATCTTGTCTTTTGCAACAAGAACCCCTTGCGGCCCAACGAGTTCATTCCCACCGGCGAAATAACTACTTTCCGGGGTGTCGCCAAAGGACACGAATCGCCCCATGCTCTTTTGCGCCACGGCACAAATGTCTTTGTGGGCGAACGGTGCCACCACAACGTCACCGGGTTGCACGTGTGCCCAAATTTTTGCTTTTGCAGAAACATAGGAAGCAAAGTCGTGGTGCCAGTCGAGGTGGTCGGGAGCAATATTGAGCCAGGTTGCCGCATTTGCGCGAAATGTACTGGTGAGCGCTAATCGAAAACTAGAGCACTCAACAACGAATGCCTCTGCATCGCTGTCGAGGGCATCAATGAATGGCGTTTCTGTGTTTCCTACAGCCGCAACACGCATTCCTGAGGCGCGAATCATTGCTGCAGCCATGAGGGTGGTGGTTGTTTTACCGTCGGTACCAGTGACCGCAAGAATGGGACGCGGCCCACCACTGCGCGATTGCTCCCAACGATAAGCCAATTCAATTTCTGACAACATTTCTTTTTGCGCGTCAATAGAAATTGCAAACAACGGGTGGGTTTCAGGAACCCCCGGAGCAGGCATCACGCTGTCGACGTTTTTCACCAAATCAGCAAGCGCGCCAAGATCACCTGCGGGGAAAATTTCAGCACCCAGTTCTCGCCCGAGTAGTTCATGCTGGGGCGACAGCTGATCGTCAGCAAGTACAACTTCGCTACCGCGTGCAACAAGAGCACGTGCCACAGAAGTTCCGGCAACTCCTAACCCATAAATCAAGACCTTGGTCATTGGCCAACTCCCCGTGTGAAGTCACCAATGAATACGGCAAGTGCGGTCGCAACACAGATTCCTTGAATAATCCAAAAACGAATGATGACCGTGGTCTCTGGCCAACCGACTAGTTCAAAATGGTGGTGAATTGGTGACATGCGCAAAATGCGTCGTTGACGCCCAGATGCTTTAAAGACACCCATCTGCACTGCTACCGACCCAGCTTCAAATACGTTGATACCGCAAATGAGCATTAAGAGGAGGTGCGTATTTGTGGTGACCGCAAGCAGACCAAGGGCTGAGCCAATACCGAGTGCCCCAACATCTCCCATGAAAATTTTTGCTGGCGCTGCGTTCCACCACAAAAAGCCACCGCATGCCCCAGCGAAGGCTGCGGCAAGAACAGCTAGGTCAAGTGGGTTCACTAACCCGTACACCTCAGGGTTACGAAACGCCCAGTACGCAATAACTGTGTAGGCAAGAAATGACAACAGAGCAGAGCCACCAGCAAGGCCATCGAGACCATCGGTCACATTGACAGCATTAGTTGCACTCCACACCATGATGGCTGCCCAAATGACCCACAACGGCCACGGAATATCCCAACCCGGATACGAACTACGCGTGATGGAAATAGTGCTGCTGACATTTGTTGCTGTGACTAACCACCAGAGAAAAAGAACGGTGATGCCAAAGGTGAGATAGCCCTTTTTCTTCCAAAAGATTCCACGATTATGCGCTTTGCGTACCTTGATGAAGTCGTCGAGAAACCCCATGAAGGCCATGACAAAAATACATGCCCACATAATGAGGGCTTGATTCGAAAACGCAAGGCCATGACGCAGATGCGCAACAAACCAGCCAAGGAACGCTGAAATAACAATTGCCGCACCACCCATGGTGGGAGTGCCCTGTTTGGCCATGTGGTGTGTTGGGCCAAGATCTTCTTTGCCCAAAATGGGTTGACCTCGACCGATGCGACGGAAAAACCCGATGAGGTAACGAGTACCAAATAATGAGCCCATCATGGCGATGGCTCCACCAATAAAGACGGCAATCATGAGATGCCCGCCTTTTTCTGCACAAAGGCCAACTCAAGTTCCTCAACATCGCTGAACGGCAGGTTTGTGGTTCCTACGAGTTGCGATGTCTCATGCCCTTTACCTGCAACGATAAGCACGTCTCCGCTTTGCGCAAGGTTCACCGCATGGGCAATAGCTTCACGACGGTTGGCAATTTCCACCGCTCTAGTTTTGCCCATTCCCGAGCAAATATCGGCGATGATGGATGCAGGGTCTTCAGAGCGTGAATTGTCACTCGTCACAATAACGATGTCGGCAATTTCACTTGCAACTCTTCCCATCTCTGGCCGCTTCTCTCGGTCGCGGTCTCCGCCACAACCAAACACCACAATGACGCGACCGTTGCCCGCCGATGTTCGTGCAGAGTTCAGTACTGCCTGCAGCGAATCGGGAGTATGTGCGAAATCAACAAATGCGAGAACTCCACTGTCGTTGGATACTTTTTGCACACGCCCTGGAACAACCTGCACAGCCTCTAGACCATCCACTATTGCCTCTAGTGACACGCCGTGGACCTCAGCAGTTGTAGCGGCAAGAAGAGCATTGCTGACGTTGAACAAACCCCCGAGTGAAAGAACAATATTTTTACCGCGCCATGTGAAGGAACTCTGAGCCAACGTGCTTTGCAAATTCTGTACCTCATTGATTGACACGCGAATAAGGTCACCGCCGATGTAGCGACCTTTAAGGGAATCTGCCAACTTCATGCCCCATGTGTCGTCAACATTGACAATTGCTACACGTGTTGTTGCAGTGTTGAACAGTTCTGCTTTTGCCTCAAAATAGTTTTCCATTGTTCCATGAAAATCGAGATGGTCATGTCCAAGATTCGTAAAAATACCGGCAGCAAACTGCACACCCGTCACGCGCTGTAACTGCAGTGCGTGAGAAGTTACCTCCATCACCACCGACTGCGCACCCTCATTAATTGCCTGTCGCATCTCGCGTTGTAAATCAGTTGCTTCCGGCGTGGTTCTCTCACTGTTTAACGTGCCAAAAACGTGGGGTGACATACCTGCACAGCGCAATATAGAACTGAGCATCGCAGCTGTCGTTGTTTTTCCATTTGTACCCGTCACGCCAAAGACAGGAACCTCTTGCGACGGACGTCCATGCACCACATGTGCCGCATGCGCCATTGCCCTGCGGTCATCAAGAACTTTAAGAAAAGGTAATGGATACTGAGCGTCCTGGGTAACTAACAATGCACTAGCCCCACCCGTCGCCACTGCATCTACAAACTGATGCCCATCAGCTTTTGCTCCCGCTATGCAACAAAAGAGACTGCCAGCGCGCACTTTTCGAGAGTCATGGTTTACATCGGCAATATGAACATCGGCAACATCGCCAACATCAGTGGCAAGTAAACCACGAGACGCCAGTTCTACTGCTACATCTTGTAGTGAAACATGCATTCGCTTAGTGGGCCACTTCGTTCGCGCGAGCATAAGGGTCAACCCGACTACATGGCTGCGTCGTTGCCGCTGGTTTAATGCGTAGTTCGCGCGCAACAACACCGCCAATTTGCGCAAACACTGGTGCAGCGGCAGTACCGCCGAAACGGTCGCGTGAACCTGCATCTGGTTCGTCTATCGACACAAGAACAGTTACTTGGGGGTCCTCTGCCGGCAGGAAACCAACGAAAGAAGCGAAGTACTTGCGTCCACCTTCATCGGTTCCGTAAGTACCGTCAGACTGAATTTTGTATCCAGTACCTGTTTTCCCGGCAATGGTCATGCCAGGTATTTGCGCCTTAACACCAGTTCCGTAGCAAATGACATCGCGCATCATGAGATTCATTTGCTGAGCGGTCGATGATTTCAGAACTTCGCGTGTAGAGGATTGCTCCAAATACTTTGTTTTGCCGTTTTGGTCGATGACCGCACTCACCATTCGCGGAGCAACATATACGCCGTTATTGGCAATGACGTTCACAGCTGAAAGCAACTGCACCGATGTAGACGCGAAACCATAACCATATGCAACTGTGATTTTTTCTGTTCCTTGCCACTTCTTCACTGGCTTCAATATGCCAGCGCTCTCATCGGGAAGATCAAGATCTGATTTAGACCCGAATCCGAATGCACGTAAGTACGACTCAAGAGTTGGGCTGGAAATGCGCTGGGCAGCAAGAACTGTGCCGAGGTTTGATGACTTCACCAGAATTTCTTTGACCGACATTTCTTGCAATGGGTGCGGATATGCATCGCGAATGAGGTATTTATCGAAAACCTGCGCACCCGGCACATGGAACGTTGTATCGGGAGTAATTGCTCCCGCATCAATCGCCGCAGCCACGCTGAAAACTTTTGCCACGGAACCGGTTTCATGGGCATCCACTGCGGCAAAGTTGCCAGATGTATTGGTGAAGGTTCCATTTGCATTGCGTCGAACGTTCGCCATTGCATAAATATCGCCGGTCTTTGAGTTCATCACCATTGCGGTACCACCGCGGGCACCAATACGAGCAACCTGCTCGGCTAGAAGTTGGTCTACTTGATATTGAATTGAGCGGTCAAGAGTCAGCACCAAATCTTGGCCAGGCTGAGGTTGCACTTCCATGCTGTTCGAACCAGGAATTGAGCGGCCTTCATTGTCTTGCTCACGCACGAATCGACCGTTGACGCCCGTCAAAATATCGTTGTACTTCAGTTCCAGGCCAGCAGTACCGACTCCATCGGTATCGGTTTTGCCCACTACAGACTTTGCCGAAGCGCCCACGATGGTTCGTGCTGGTTCTTCATAAGAACCAATTCCAGGAATCTTTAATGCAGTAATTGATTTGACGATTTTTGGATCAACCTGACGCGCAATGAAAGAGAAGTTTGATTCGCGTGCGGCAAAAGTTGCAGCCAACTCTGCTTCTTTCGCAGCATCAAAACGCATCAAACTGGAAACTGCCTTGGCCGCCCCTACTGGGTCAGTTACTGCCTTCGGGTCGGCATACAACGTCCTCATGGGTACAGACATTGCAATTTCTTGACCAGTGCGATCGAATATTGCACCACGTTCTGCAGGGAGTGTCGTTGCTCGCACACGTATATCCACACCAGCCGCGCGAAACTTATCGCCTCCGGCTATCTGCAACCGCGCGACTTTATATACCAATATCGCAAGGAGAACCAGAAGGATTGCAAGAGCCCAGCGCAATCTCTTCTTTAAAATCGGCGCTGTAATAAAAGGAGCACGACGTACGTTGAGTTTCGTTGTTTTTTTCACCTGAGCACGCACTGGCTGCAAATGACGCGGCCTCTGCTCTGCTAAACGCGAGCGTTGTGCTGTGTTCGGTCGGGTTTGATGACTACGCTGCACTCGAGGTGCAGCAGCACGTGGTGCATTCGCCTTCACTCGGGTGCTCAAGGTGCACCACCAATTTCTGATTTCAATTGGCCAAACTCATTGAGCGGCGATTCCGCGTCATGAGCCACCGCATCGCTGAGATCTCCCGTTGATGCAAGTACTCCAGCGACGATGTCTGGGTCTACTGCAACAAAGCGAGCCTGTGTAGACGGCTTCATGCCCTGACGAGCAGCTTGGGCCGACAAGTTGTCGGGCGAAATGAGAAGTGAACGTTCATGGCGCAACACGTTGTAGTTGTCACGCGCCATAGCAACCGTTTGAGTGAGAGAATCAAGTTTCATTTGCTGTTGTGCTAATTCCACATGCACTAAAGCTGCAAGAAAAAAGACACCGCAGACAAGCGCTGCAGAAACTACAAGCACCCAAAATGCCCTGCCTCCACGTTGTGTCTCCACCAAGCGCGGGCGAGACGGCGCAACAACGCCTTCAATAGGTAGTGCTTTATCGATGGGAAGGGCCATATTGCGAGCCATTTCAGTTCACCCCCACCGGAGCAAGTTTTTCCACCACTCGTAGACGCGCTGAACGGGCCCGAGGATTACGCAGTTGCTCTTCTTTCGTTGGTGTTTCAGTACAGCGAACACGCTTCACTAGTCGCACTGCCCCACAGCCACATGGCAAATCGGCTCGGCAGGTGCAACCACCAGTTTCTGCTTCTCGCAAAATATTCTTTGTAATTCTGTCTTCACCAGAGTGATACGAAATCACTGCCACACGCCCAGCCGTGCGGGTACGACGAATTGCGCTCTCTAATGCACGCGGCAACTGATCAAGTTCTGCGTTGACCTCAATACGAATTGCCTGAAAAGTGCGCTTCGCAGGATGCCCACCAGTGCGACGCGTTGCAGCAGGTATTGCTGTAGTCACAACAGCAGCCAACTGTGTAGTGCTGCGCAATGGTCGCGCCGCAATAATGGCGTCGGCTATGCGCGAAGCAAAGCGTTCATCAGAGTATTCACGCAAGATGCGAATGAGTTCGCCGCGTTCATAAGTGTTCACCACCTCGGCCGCAGTGAGCGACTGGCTCTGGTCCATACGCATGTCGAGGGGGGCCTCGACACGGTAGGAAAAGCCGCGCTCAGAGCGGTCGAGTTGTGGCGAAGAAACGCCGAGGTCAAAAAGTGCCCCCGATATTTCATCAATGTGTAGCAACTCCAGCACGTCGTCTATTTGCTCAAAACGAGCTCGACGCACAGTTGCACGTTCCGCAAATGCCGCTAGGCGCTCACTTGCCGTTGTCACAGCGAGTTCATCACGATCTAAACCAAGAATGGAAATGTCGCCGTTGCTCGACAGCAATTGCAACGAGTGTCCTGCACCACCCAAGGTGGCATCAATAACAACACCACGAGGCACTTGTTGAAAAACAGCAATTACCTCGTTGAGCATTACTGGATCATGAGAAAATACAGTTGTTTCGCTCACCGGCAGCCCCTCGGCCAACGAGTGCCGCCGGGATTTCTCCCCGGAACAAGCGAGACAGTAGCGGGCGGAGTTGGAGCTAGCCATCTTGCCGACCGAGAGACTGCCGGTGAGCGAAATTCGTGTACTTCTACTTGGGAAATGTGTGTTGTGGTCGTCATGCGTCGGCCCCTGCAATTTGCCCGGTGCCTTTTGTATTAATGCGGCCAAAGCGAAGTGGCTCCCAAATTTCCACTCGATCGAACGCACCGCTCACCACAACTTTGGAGTTCAACGAGAGACCTGCGTAAGTGCGCAATTGCTCTTCGATGTTGATGCGACCTTGCGCATCGATGGATACCTCCACCATGTTGCTTGCCAATGCACGCATCTGGTTGCGGTCCATTTCGCCACGCCGCACTTTGGCCAGTACTTCTGCAGCTTCTGCTTCAAATGCCTCAGCACTCAAAACGTCAACGCACATGTCTTGCCCAAAAGCGAGATAGCAACGGGGCTCTAAACGCGGCCGGAATGCAGCAGGTAACGCCAAGCGACCTTTGGGGTCTAATTGGCGCTCGTGTACTCCGACAAACACGTGATCTCCG